>JBEATZ010000170.1:0-9154 GCA_041161695.1 Planctomycetota bacterium
GCGCACGATGCGCAACTGGAGCCCCGATGCAGGCTGCGGCTCGAGGAAGCGCAACTCCACGGAGCCGAGGGCGCCGGTGCCGCCGACGGCGAGCAGCAGGCCGCCGCCGTCGACCGTCGACCGTGCCCAGCGCGCTCCTGCGCCCCGGGCAAGCGCGTCCCGCACGCCGTCGAGCGTGCGGACGAGGAAGCCGCGCATGGCGGCCATTGCCGTCCGGACGGCCTCGTCGTCCTGTGGCATCACGTTGCGGTCGGCGCGCAGGACCTCGGCCGCTGCAGCAAACCGCTCGTCCACGATGGCGAGCAACTGCTCGTCGCCGCCACCGGCGAAGAACTGCTCCAGCACGCGGTGCCGCGCGGCGAGGAAGCCTGCGTGCATGTGCAGCATCTCGTGCAGGTGCGAGAACACCGGGTCGAGCTCTGGGCCCCTGCCGTCGCCGATGCGGGAGGTCTCGCCCCACGGCATCAGGTCCCACACGATGGGCTCGAACCGGCCGGTGGCCGGGTCGTGGTACAGCCGCCAGTTGTGGGTCTCGTCGTTGTGGTGGCTCTGCGTCAGCACCTCGAGCGCGGACAGGCGCGCGAAGGCATCGATGTCGACGATGCGCTCGAGCCGCTCGTACACGGCCTCGCTCGCAGGCTCGTTGAGCACGCGTACGAGCTCGGCGAGGGGGGCACGGGCCGCGGGGACCACTGCAGGGTCGACGCCTATGACGTCCCACTGGGCGGCGTTCTCGAACACGCGGTTGGGCACCCCGGTCCATGCATCGCGCAGCACGAGGTCGCCCGAGTGGATGGGGCCGGGGACGCGGCCGTGCTCACGCAGCGTGCCCTCGCCCAGTTGCTCGACGAGTTCGTAGAGGCCGTGGAACCTGCCGTTGAGCCAGACCTGCGCCAGTTCGGTGCGCGGGGCCATGACGCCCAGCATGCGCGCGAGTTCGCATGCGAGCAGGTTGTTGTGCTGTTCCGGCAGCTTGGCGACGACGAGGTTGAACTCCTGCATGCCGTCGACCGCGGCTCCCTTGCGCACGCGCACGCGGTACGACTTCTTGAAGTGCCCCCAGTGCGGCAGGTTGTCGCCGCGGTGGCGGATGCGCACCTCGTGCACCTCGGTGCCGGTCTTGAGGCCGGCCGACACGAACTGCTCGCCGGACCAAGGCAGCGCGGACTCGAGCCGAGCGAGGTCGGCTTCCGCGACGAACAGCTCGATGGAACGCATCGCACGCCCTGCAGCGGTCGCAGCGGGGTCCGCGCGCCGTGCCTCGAGGGCGAGACTGCGCAGGAGGTGCCGCGCCTGCAGCGTGCCGCTGCCGTGCAGCGTCACCGGGTAGGGCATGGTGTCGAGCCGGAGGCCGAACGTGCGCCACTGGACCCAAGTGGCGCCGAGCCAGTGCACGAACAGCGCAAGGAAGGGCAGCAGCAGCAGCCAGCCGCGCTCCCAGAGCAGCCTGGTGAATCCCCTCACCTGCCGGCCTCCCGCAGGGCGAGGAACGCAGCGCAGGCGGGGTCGCCCGGCGCGCGCGCCGCGTGCTCCGCCACGGCGTTGCCGAGCGGGCCGGTGGCGAGGTCCGCGAGCCAGCGTGCGACGACGGGGCGCACCGTCGCGCGGAAGACGAACACGGCCTCGCGCGCGGCCACGGGAGGCAGTTCGACCCGGAGTGCGGCACTGCCCGTTCCGACTGCCGTCAGGGCCGGTGGTTCGCAACCGAACCAGCGCACGCTCCCGTCGGCTGTCTCGACACCCAGCTGGGCATCGGCCACTGCGAGCGCGGCGTCCTCGGGCGTCTCGATCCGCAGCCAGCGCACCTCGCGGTCGACGCGGAACCGCGCCTCGATGCCGTCCGCACCGCGGCGCGCGGGCAGGAGCCATGCGTGCTCCATGGAATCGTCCGACCATGCCGCCTGCCAGCGGTTGGAGGCTGGGTGGCGAGAGGCCGCCACGGCGAGCCGCGCCGCGCCATCGAGGTCACCGGTTGCCGCCAGCAACTCGAATCCCGCGCCCACCACCTCGCGTGCCGCAGGCACGGCGTCAACCGTGGCGCGCAGCAGTTCGAGGGCCTCGGTGCGCGTCTCCGTGCGGGCGCCCAGCACGCGGATCGCGAGCCCTGCATCGGCCACGTTGCGCGGATCCATCGCCACGAGGCGCCGCACATGGCGCGCGGCAGCGGCATGGTCTCCGGACGCGAGGTGCAGCCCCGCGGCCTGGCGCGCGACCTCCTGCGCGAGCACCAGCGACCGGTCGAGCTTGCCGCGCGCAGGCACCTGCTCGGCCAGCCGGTCGAGCGCCCGCAGCCGGTCCGCGGGGTCGGCGTGCGCAACGGCATCGCGGAAGGCGTCGATCCAGTCCTGCTGCTGCCGCTGCAGCAGCCACGCCTCGACCCGGTCGACGGACTGCGGGGCCCAGGTCCATGCGGCGCACACTGCGACCGCAAGCACGGCGCCCGCGAGGGTCGCGGCCCGCGCAAGGGAGTTCAGGGTGCGCAGTGTCCGGGTTGGCATGGACCGTTCCAGCCCGCATCATGCCATGGCGCCCTGCCACATCGACACGCCTGGCTCCCGGGGCACGAACCGGGGATCGCCGGTCGCTCGCACCGATGGCGCGACGCCTGCATTCGGCACCAGGGGCGATTGTGAAGGAATGCTGTTCGTGTCCCCTCACCGTCGCCCGTCGTGGCCACGATCTGTACACCAGTCACCCCATGACCGCGGGAACCGAACTCGCAACCCTCCGCCGCGATGGAGACATCCTGATCGTCGTCCTGCCCCTGCGGCTCGACGGCAGCAACGGGGAGGGCGTGCTGCGGCAGGTCGAGGGGGCTGTCCAGGAGGACTGCAGGGTCGTCGCATTCGACTGCACGGCCACCGAGTTCGTGTCCTCGGCAGGCATCCGCGTGTTCACGGCCGTCGCCCGCAGGGTGCGCCCCACGGGCGGCAGGGTTGCGGCCGCCGCAGTGAGGCCCATGGTGCGGCAGGTCTTCGAGTTCGCCGGGATCGTGCCGTTCATCGACCTGCATGCAGACCTCGCATCGGCACTTGGATCGATGACGTGAACCCCCTCGTGGTTCTGGAAAACGCGCGGCATGCTCCCTGAGGCAGCGGACTTCTCGGCCCTGCAGGCGCTCGGCATGTTCCTGGCCGGGCTTGCCTTGTTCTTCCACGGACTCGATGGGGTGAAGGCGGCCCTCACGGCCATCGCCAGCCGGTCGATGCGTCGACAGATCGCCCGTTTCACCAGCAGGCCTGCTCTGGCCGCGGCGTGGGGATTCGGCCTGGGCATGGTCACGCAGAGCGCCACGGCAGCGGCATTCCTCGTCACGGGCATGGTCGCGAGCGGGTCCCTGGTTCTCCGTCGCGGGCTCTCGCTGGTGGCTTGGGCAAACGTGGGCACGGTGTTGCTGCCGTTCCTTGCCGCCTTCGACATCGTGCCGGCGATCCTGTTCACGGTGGGTACCGGTGGCCTGCTCGCGACGTTTCGCGCTGGACGCAGGCTGCTGCCGCTGTGGCGCGGAACCTTCATGGTCGGGCTGCTGATGCTCGGCCTCGAACTGCTCAAGGGTGCGACGGCACCGATCCCGCGCCAGGAGTGGTTCCAGGACGTGGCCATGGTGCTCGGTTCCTCGATGGCATCCGGCTTCCTGCTGGGCGTCCTCGCGCGGATGGCGATCCAGTCGACGTCTGCCATCGTCGTCATCGTCGTGGCACTCACCACCAACGGCCTCTTCACGGAGGTGCAGGGAGCGATGGTCGTCCACGGCGCAGGCGTGGGCGTCGGCGTGACCACGCTGCTGCTGGGTTCGGGCTTGCGGGGCCTTCCGCGCCAACTCGCGCTCTTTCAGGCCGTGGTGAACTCGGTTGCAGGACTGCTCCTCGCTGTCGTCACCGTGACCGAGACGATGCGGCATGACGCGGGCCTCACCGACCTGCTCGGGCAACTCGGCGTGCACGATCCCGCCAAGCGCATGGCGCTCGTCTTCGCCGCTCAACAAGCCCTCTGCGTGGCAGTGGCCACTGCCTGCGGTTCGCACTGGGAATCCTGGTTGGGGCGCTGGAGTCCGCCGACGACCGAGGAGGATCTCTCCACGCCGCGGTTCCTGCCGATGGCAGTGGGTTGCGATGCACAGACGGCACTCGACCTCGTGGCGCGGGAACAGACCCGAATCATCGAATGCCTGCCCGAGTTGCTGGACGACGTCCGCACGGAGGGTCGAAGGTCTGCTGCGGAGGTTGGCGCCCTCCAGCGGGGAGCCGCTGCGCTCGGGGCGGAGATCCGGGGCACCCTCGGCGACCAGTTGGAGATGCCGCTGGAGGAAGTCGACAGCCAGCGCCTGCTGGCCCTCGACCTGCGGCAGCGAACCCTCGAACTCCTGCTGGAGGAACTGGCGCGTTTTTCGGCCGCGGCCCAGCCCACGCCAGCCCTCGTGGAGGCGGCCTCGACCATGCTCTCCTCGATGACCGAAGGACTGCATGCGATCCTGCTGCAGTTGGTGGACTGCGAGCGCTGGGGAGCGAGCGAGGACCTCGACATGCTCCTCGCGATGACGAGCGACCGGGGTCCGATGCTGAACCAGGTCCGGAGTTCGATTGCCGGTGCGGTGGATGCCCGCGGTGCCACCGGACTGCTGTATGCCCTCTCCCTGTTCGAGCGGAACCTCTGGCTCGTACACCGGTTGGCCACCCGTCCCGAGAAGGGCACGATTCATGCACCATAGTGCATGAATCCAGACGGGACGGCATGCGATATGGTGCTTGCCGCACGGGTGATCCGGGACCACAATCCCTCGCCCGTTCGGCCGCGGTCCACGAGGACCTCAGGCACGAACCGACCCCTGCCCTCACCACCGCACATGATGGACTTCCAACGGCACCCCGACAGCTACAAGCACTGGAAGCTGACGATCGACGGTGCAGTCGCCCACCTCAAGATGGGCGTGAACCCCGAGTTCCCGTTCGGCACCGGCTACGAGCTGAAGCTCAACAGCTACGACCTCGGCGTCGACATGGAGCTGTGCGACGCGATCCAGCGCCTGCGCTTCGAGCACCCGGGCGTGAAGGTGCTGGTGGTCGGCAGCCAGAACGACCGCGCGTTCTGCGCGGGTGCGAACATCGGCATGCTGGGTGAGTCCACCCACGCCTTCAAGGTCAACTTCTGCAAGTACACCAACGAGACCCGCCTCTCGCTGGAAGACGCATCGAAGCACAGCGGCCTGAAGTCGATCTGCGCCGTCAACGCGGCGTGCGCCGGCGGCGGCTACGAGCTGGCCCTGGCCTGCGACGAGGTGCACCTCGTCAACGACAACAACTCCGCGGTGTCGCTGCCCGAGGTGCCGCTGCTGGGCGTGCTGCCCGGCACCGGCGGACTCACCCGCCTCGTCGACAAGCGCAAGGTGCGCCGCGACCGCGCCGACGTGTTCTGCACGATGGCCGAGGGCCTGCGCGGCAAGAAGGCGCTGGCCTGGGGCCTCGTCGACGCCATCTGGCCGAAGAGCCAGTTCGCCGACAAGGTGAACGAGCGCGCAAAGCAGTTCGCCGCCACGCTGCCCGGCAAGAAGGGGCTCGGCGCCGACGGCAAGGGCATCGCGCTGGAGCCGATCCGCGCCGAGGCCACCGACAAGGGCTTCCGCTACCGCCACGTCGAGGTCGCACTCGACCGCGACGCACGCACCGCGACCATCACCGTCCACGGGCCGCAGGGCGCACAGCCTCGCACGGGCGAGGAGTACGTGAAGGCCGGTTCGGACAGCTGGGCACTGCGCTGCTTCCGTGAGCTGGACGACGCGATCTGCCAGCTGCGCTTCACGGAGGAGAACGTGGGCCTGTGGCTGCTGCGCACGCGCGGCGACCGCAACGCACTGCTCGCGGTCGAGAAGGACCTGCTTGCCAGCCAGGACCACTGGCTCGTGCACGAGATCCTGCTGCAGATGGCGCGCACCCTGCGCCGCTGGGACCTCAGCGCCCGCAGCATCTTCTCGCTCGCCGATGCCGACAGCTGCTTTGCCGGCGCCTTCCTCGAGATGGCGCTCGGCGGCGACCGCGTCTACCTGCTGGACAGCGACAAGGCCCAGTTGGCCGTGGGCCCGCTCGCGAACGGCGCGCTGCCCATGAGCCACGGCATGACGCGCCTGCAGAACCGCTACCTGCACGACCCGGCACAGGGCGAGAAGCTCGCCCGCGAGATGCCCGTGCTGGGTGGCGCCGAGGCCGACGAGGCCGGCCTGTGCACCTTCCTGCTCGACCCGATCGACTGGGACGACGAGGTGCGCATCGCCATCGAGGAGCGCGCCTCCATGTCGCCCGATGCCCTCACGGGCATGGAGGCCTCGCTGCGCTTTGCCGGCAGCGAGAACTGCGACTCCAAGATCTTCGGCAGGCTGAGTGCCTGGCAGAACTGGATCTTCACGCGCCCCAACGCCACTGGCGAAGAGGGCGCACTCACCCGCTACGGAGCCCCTGAACCCGCGCGTTTCGACTGGAGAAGAACATGAGCGTCGTCGACCTCGAAGCAAAGATCCCCAACAACGTCGGCCTTCGCGAGAACAAGCGCCTCTTGATGGCGCTCGAGAAGTGGCAGCCGGCCTTCCTCGAATGGTGGAAGGACATGGGCCCGTCCGACTTCAACCAGAACCAGATCTACCTGCGCACCGCCGTTGGCGTCGGGCAGGGCGGCTGGGCGCACTACGACTACGTGAAGATGCCCGACTACCGCTGGGGCATCTTCCTCGCCGACCCGGTGGCAGACCGCCGCATCCACTTCGGTGACAACCTCGGCGCGCCGGTGTGGAACGAGGTCCCGGGCGAGTTCCGCAACCGCCTGCGTCGCCTCATCGTCACGCAGGGTGACACGGAGCCCGCGTCCGTCGAGCAGCAGCGCATGCTGGGCCACACCGCCCCGTCGCTGCACGACCTGCGCTCGCTGTTCCAGGTGAACGTGGAGGAAGGCCGCCACCTGTGGGCGATGGTCTACCTGCTGCACACCTACTTCGGCGGCGACGGCCGCGAGGAAGCAGAGGCGATGCTGGAGCGCCACAGCGGCGACCAGGACAACCCGCGCATCCTCGAGGCGTTCAACTACCCGATCGACAACTGGGTCGACTTCTTCTGCTTCACGACCTTCACGGACCGTGACGGCAAGTACCAGCTGGCCTCGCTGGCCGAGTCGGGCTTCGACCCGCTCGCCCGCACCACGCAGTTCATGCTGACGGAAGAGGCGTACCACATGCAGACCGGCGAGAACGGCGTGGGCCGCATCGCCAAGCGCGCCGCCGAGCTGATCAAGCTGGGCAAGGACCCGAAGGCCGAGGGCGCCATCCCGCTGGAGATGCTGCAGCGCTACATCAACCACTGGTCGTCGGCCTCGATGGACCTGTTCGGCGGCGAGGACAGCACCAACGCCGCTGACGCGTTCGCCCAGGGTCTCAAGGGCCGCTACCGCGAAGGTGACGGCATCTACAAGGACCCGAAGGCGCTCGGCCAGAACTACGCCCTCGAGACCCCGACCGAGGACGGCAAGATCGTGAAGAAGGACATCCCGCTGCGCCGCGCCATGAACGCCGTGCTGCTCGATGCCTACATCGCGGACTGCAAGCGCATCGTCGAGCGCTGGAACCGCGACCTCGCCGCCATGGGCGTCGACTTCAAGTTCTCGCTGCCCGACCACAAGTTCAACCGCCACCAGGGCGTCTACTCGGGCTTCCGCTTCGACACGAAGGGCAACATCATCGACGAGGCCGCCTGGACCCACCACCACGCGACCTGGCTGCCCACCTCGGAGGACCGCGCGTACGTGAAGTCGTGCATGAAGCCCGTCTACGAGCCGGGCAAGTTCGCCAACTGGATCGCCCCGCCTGCGCAGGGCCCGAACAACACCCCCATCGACTTCGAGTACGTCAAGTTCCACTGACCGGGCCACGGCCTGCGGCGACGACCGTTGCCGCAGGCCGCCCCGAGCGGCACTCTCCCGGCCCTCCCCATGACGAAACTCTGCTACGTGTGTGAAGGCGGCGACTGCACCGAGAAGGGCAGTGGCGAGCTGTACGAGTCGCTCCGCGCGATGATCAAGGAGACCGACCCGCAGGAGCAGCACTGCAAGGTGCGGCGCTATCCATGCTTCGGCGCCTGTGCCCAGGGTGTCAACGTCACCGTCTACCCCGACAAGGTCTTCTACAGCAAGGTCACCACGTCCGACCTGCCGGCGATCGCCGCACACATCCAGGGCAAGGGCCCGGTGGTGAAGGAACTCACGGGCAAGGTCATGCCCGACGTCGAGCAGATCATCTGGGACATGCTCGACAGCCCGTACTGACGGGACGTGCGCGCGTCACTGCCGCGTCAGCAGGATGCGGTGCACGCGCACCTCTTGCGGCGCATCCGCGCGCCGCTGCAGCACCAGGTCGACCGCGCCGCCGCTCCAAGCGTGGCGCCCGTCCACGGACGGCAGCACCGCGCCGGCGTGCGCCGACAGGCGACACTCGACCTGTGCGTCCGCGGGCTCCACGGCCACCATCCAAGAGCCTGCAGGCAGCTCGAACCGCTGTAGCGATGCAGGCTCCGCGCCACGCACCGACAGGTCGAGCCCGCCACGCGCCGAGCGCACCGCAACCGCACGCGCCGACTCGTACCACTGCCCGCAGGCAACGATGTCGGCGAAGCGCGGGTCCTGCGGCGTGAGCTGTTCCCAGGGGAACTTCTGGAACGCGCGCGGCTGGCGGTAGCTGCCGACGAGGAACGCCGGGATCGCGACCTGCCCATCCGTCCTGCGGATCCCCACGCGGCCCTCGACGCGCGTCCACAGCGCGGCCTTGACGGTGCGACTCGTACCGCGGGGAGGCGCCACGCCGCCCACCTCGACCAGCACGCAGCGGTACTGCTCGCGGAACCCGTCGAGGGCCTCGAGCTGGTAGTCGCCAACGAACAGCGGCAACGGCAGGCCGGGCGGACTGCCGAACTGGACGAAGTCGGGCTGGCGCGAAAGCACGTAGGCGCCGTCGCCGTGCATGTGCCCCGGCAGGAAGAACGAGCGCGGGATGCCGGCACCGGGCTCGGACTTCGCGATGGTGCGGTCGTTGAGCCCCATCATGTCGATGGTTGGCAGGCGGCTCGCGAACGGGAGCGCACCGGCGCCGTCGACCGCGAGCAGCGGCCTCACGTCGGCGAAGGCG
>JBEATZ010000201.1:0-3190 GCA_041161695.1 Planctomycetota bacterium
CGCGGAAGTCGACGGCAACCTCGCCAGCCGTGCCGCCAACCTGCGCCTGCGTCGAACGCACGACCGTGGTGGCGCCCTTCTCGTCGGTGCGCACGAGCCGCACGCCGACGCTCATGGGCTCGTAGCCCTGGCTCGCCACGACGGCCTTCAGTTCGAACGGATCCTTCTGGAACACCTTCTCGGGCGCCTCGAGCCGGCTCACCGCCACCGACTGCGTCTCGGAAGGGTCACCGATGCCCAGCACGAAGGTGTGCGGCACCTTGCGCTGGTTGAGCAGGCGCGCCACCTCGGCGGCCTGCGGACCAGCCGTGCGCCTGCCGTCGCTGAGCAGCACGAGCGCGGCGACCTCGGCACTGCGGCTCTTGTCGAGCGCGGTGCGCACGGCAGCACCGAGGTTGGTGGCGCGACCGTTGGCCTCGAGGCTGGCGATGTCGATGCGCGGCGCCTGCGGCTGCACGACCTGGTCGGGGTTGGCCGTGTCCTTGGGCGGTTCGAGCAGCGGCAGCGCCTCGACGGCGCCAGCGAAGCCCAGGGCCTGCAGCTGGTTTGCCGTGCCCAGCACCCGCGCGAGTTCGCCCTCGCGTGCACCGAGCAGAGCCCTGGTGAGGTCGAGGCGCGTGGCGGACTGGAGGTCGGCGATGCCGAGGTCGCGCCAGGCCTGGGCCACGGACTGCACGCCTTCGCGCCGCCAGGCATCGCGGTGGGTCATCGACTGCGACTGGTCGACCAGCAGGATCGCATGGCCGGGGCGCGTCTCGCGGCGCACTGCCACGAGGTTGGGCTCGAGCAGCAGCAGGATGGTCGCGCCCACGGCGACGACGCGCAGCAATGCGAGGATCGCGCGCTGCAGTGGGCTCAGCGTGCGTGCATCGCGCTTGTAGACCGCGACCACGAACAGCACGGCAACCAGCGCGCCCACGATCACGAGCAGGCCGAGGCCGCCGGTGGGAAAGCTGCTGAACTCCAGATGGAGTTCGGCCGTGGGCTCGATGTCGAGCCCGAGCCACGAGGCCAGCATCCGGAGGAGGTCCTGCATGGTGCGTTCCCGCGGTCACCCGCGGCGGAACCTCCAGGCGAAGAAGGACTCGAGCAGCAGCCCCAGGAGGAGCAGCGCGGCAAGCAGGCGCCAGAGCTCGCCCGTGCCGCCTGCAGGACCGAAGGGTGCGTTCTCGTCGGCGAGCGTGACGCGCGCCTGCAGCTCGGGCGGGTAGGCCTTCTGGAACGCCGCGCCGTCCATGCGTGCGAGTCGCCCTTCGTCGAGGGGCACGTTGCGGCTGAACACGCTGGTCTCGCTGCCGTCACCGTGCGTGCGCAGCTCGAGCCGGAACGCGCCGAGCCCGTCGAGTTCGGCCAGGGGCACCGTGAGGACGAGCGGGGCCGGTGCGTCGGCAGGGGCGCCGGCAGCAGGGGTTGCTGCCACGGCCGTGAAGGTGCGTTGGTCGCCGTCGCCCGAGAGCGACTGCACCACCGCATCCGGCAGGTGGCGCGCAGGGTCGAGCGTGAGCGAGAGCGTGGCGTCGGCCTCGAGGTTGGAACGGCTCGTGTCCTGCAGGCGCGCAGCAAAGCGGTGCACTTCCTGCAGCACGATCACGTTGGCATAGGTCTCGGGCCAGTTCGACCACTGCTTGTCGGCCGTGAACCCGAACTGCACCACTTCGCCGCCGCCGCTGCCGAAGGGCTTCGTGGCTGCCACCACGGGACCGTCGCCGTCGCGCACGCGGATCACCGCGGCTGCGCCGCCGTCGGCACGCTCCACGAGCGGCAGCCAGCGCTTCATGCGCACGGCGCCTGCCAGCAGGCGCTCGAGCAGCTCGGGGAAGCGCGCGGCAACCGGGTGGTCGGGCCTGGCGAGGAACAATGGCTCGGGTCGGTCCGGGTCGCCGCCCTGCTCGCCGTAGGCGGCAGGCAGCAGGCCCTTGCCGTCGCGGTACAGGCGCTCGGCGTAGCGAACGGGATCGACGAGGCCGCCGGCGAACACCACCACGCCGCCGCCGCCGCTGGCGAACTGTTCCAGCTTCTCCACGTCGGCCGTCGCAGGCGACGCCACGTTGCAGAGCATCACCAGGTCGAAGGGTGCGAGGTCGGTGTCGCGGATCGCATCGTCGCCGATCACCTGCACCTCGATGCCAGACTGCGCCTCGCCGCCCGGATCGAGTGCCGTTGCCACGAAGTAGGTCTCGCCGCCGTCGTCGCCGTCGCCGGGCTCACCGTCGACGAGCAGCACGCGCGAGCGCTCGCGCACGTCGAGGGCGAGCGTCCTGCGGTCGTCGAGCGGGAACGTGTCACTGGCCGGCAGCTGCACGTCGACGCGGTGGGCACCGGCAGCATGGAAGGTGTGCGAGACCACGATGGTCGTGCGCTGGCCGGGGCTCAGCGCCTCCACGGGGCGCACCACGCGCCCCTCGCCGTCCACCTCGACCGCCACCTCGGTGGGCTCACTCGGGTCGGCGCCGCGGTTCACGACATCCACGGCAAGCGCCACCGGCACGCCGGCCACCGCCAGGCGGTCGAGGCGCCGCACCGAGGCGACGGCGAGGTTGGCGGTCTCGCGGCCGCCCACCGGGCTGCTGGTCAGGTGCTCGGACTCGCCGTCCATGGCCGCGAGCTGCGCCGCCAGCGCGGGCCGCGGCTTCTCGTCCTCGGTGAGCCAGTCGTGCACGCGCTGGTCGCCCACCACGTAGTACTCGGTGCGGGAGGACTCGGCGAGCTCCGTCGCGCGCGCACGCACGGCGGCAAACGCGGCGCCGAGGTCCGTCGCGCCGTCGCTGCAGCGCTGTTCCTTCAGCAGCTCGCCGACCCTGCGCCCCAGGTCGGGGCCGATGCGCTGCGACCACAGGTCGGGTTGGCCCGGCCGCGTCGTGAGCACGATGCTGAACAGGTCGCCACCGCGCGTGTCCGCGAGCTTCTCGGCGAGTTCACGCACACGCTCCTGGGCGCGGTCGAACAGCCTGGTCGAGCCACTGCGCTGCTGCATCGAGGCCGAGGCATCGACCACCACGACATGGTGCGTGACCGTGCCCAAGAGGCTGCCGCCCTGCGGCGCCGGACGCGCCACCAGGAACACGAGGAACAGCACCGCCAGCACGCGCAGCAGCAGCACGAGCCACTGCTCCATGCGCATGCGCTTGCGGTTGCGCTTCATCGCGTTGAGCAGGTACTCCATCGCCGCCCACTGCTTCACCTGGAACCG
>JBEATZ010000222.1:0-3705 GCA_041161695.1 Planctomycetota bacterium
GTTCTTGATCGGGTTGAAGATCGGCACGCCGTTCACGGCGATCGCGATGGCGCCGCGGAAGAACCCCGTGCGCGCCGACTTCGGGTCGGTTGCGGGCACCGGCTTGCGCGGCCACTGCCACGCGTTGTCGCCGGTGTACGGCTGTGGCAGCGGCACCTGCTGCTGCCACGCCCGGATGCCCGTCATCATCTCGTGGTCCGGCATGCCGTTCGACTCGAGGTAGAGGCGCAGCGGGTCCCACCGCAGCTTCACCTTCTCGCGGAACGGTTCGAATGCCCTCGCCTGGGGCGGGACGTCACCGGCAGGGGCCGGGTCCTGCCGGGAAGCCCTGGTCTGGGCGCCGAGGGCCGCCGCGAATGCGGCAAGGGAGAGCAGGAAGGCAACGGGTTGCAGGTGGGTCATCGGGCAGGGTCGCCGCGGCCGTTGGCCGGCGGCACCCCCCTAACGATGCAGTCCTGGTTCTCCCACCGTTCCGGGGCCGAGGGCCCGGTCCCTGCTCAGTGCGCGTGCTGGTGCTCGAGCCAGCGTTCGGCCTCGATGGCCGCCATGCAGCCCGTGCCGGCTGCGGTGATGGCCTGGCGGTAGTAGCTGTCCTGGCAGTCGCCGCAGGCGAACACGCCCGGGATGTTGGTGGCGGTCTTGCCGGGGACGGTGCGGATGTAACCCACGTCGTCCATGTCGAGCATGCCCTTGAACAACTCGGTGTTCGGGCGGTGGCCGATGGCGAGGAACAGGCCGTCTGCGGGCACGCGTTCCTTGGCGCCGGTCTTCGAGTTCATGAGCTCGAGGCCCGTCACCTTGTTCTCGCTCACGTCGAACACGTCCGTGACCTGGCGCTCCCAGAGGATCTCGATCTTGGGGTTCGACTTGACGCGATCCTGCATGATCTTGGAGGCGCGCAACTCGGTGCGACGCACCACCAGGAACACCTTGGACGCGTACTTGGTGAGGAAGTTGGCTTCCTCGCATGCGGAGTCGCCGCCGCCCACCACGTAGACGACCTTCTTCTTGAAGAAGAAGCCGTCGCAGGTGGCGCACGCGCTCACGCCGCGGCCCTGCAGCTTGGTCTCGTTGGGCAGGCCCAGGTACAGGGCGCTCGCGCCCGTCGAGATGATGAGCGTCTGCGCCTGGAAGACGGTGTCGTTCTCGGTGGTGACGGTGAACGGGCGCTTCGAGAGGTCGACCTTCACGCCGGTCTCGGCGATGACCTTGGTGCCGAAGCGCTCGGCCTGCGCCTTGAAGTTCTCCATCATCTCCGGGCCCATGATGCCGTGGGGGAAGCCCGGGTAGTTCTCGACCTCGCTGGTGATGGTCAACTGGCCGCCGGGCTGGCTGCCGCAGAGGAGCACGGGCTCCAGGTTGGCGCGCGCCGCGTAGATGGCCGCGGTGTATCCCGCGGGGCCCGAACCGAGGATCAGGGTCTTGAGGACGGTGCTCATGGTTGGCTGGATGTGGGGCGACAGACGTTACCCAGCAAGCCGCGCCAACGCAGGCGGATTCCCGCCACTGCAGGGGATCAGCGGGGCGGCTCGGCCAGCGGCATCGTCTGCTGGATGTTCGCAGCGCGTTCCAGCTCTTCCGGGGTGAGCTCGCGCGGCTCGATCATCGGCTTGTCGCTCGGCACGAGGCGCGCATGATGGGAGGCGCTCGCCACGAGGTCGACCACCATGCGGCCGTTCTCGCGGACGAGGACGAAGCGAGAAACCTCGTCAGGGGTCGTCGGATCGTTGACCTCGACCCAGAACTCGTTGGCGACGAAGCGTGCGCCGCGGATGTCGAGGAGCGGCTGCTTCGCGACCTGCTTCCAGTCGATGCCGTCGAGAACCGGGGCACTCTCGTTCGTCAGCATCGTGCGGACCAGTTCGCGGTTGCCGACTTGCAGGGCCTTCTGGAACCGGCTGAACGTGGAGGCCGCGAGCTTGGCCTCGGCGCTGCGATCGTTGCTGCACGAGGCGAGCAGGGCCAGGGCGCCGATGGCGAGGGCGGTTGCAGGCTTCATGTCCCTGTTTCGGCAGGACGCGCGCCGGGCATGAGGACAAGACGCCGGTTTCGGGGGCGAACGCCCCGGTCGCATCGGTCGTTCAGGACGAAGCCGCAGGGGCGGATCGGTTCGCGGCCATGCGGAAGCCGACCCACAGCGCAGCCGCGGGGGGCAGGACCGCGCCTGCCGCAACCATCCACGCGGGGCTGGGGATGGTGAGCAGGTTGGCGAGGCACGATGCCAGCATCAGCGCGGCGAAGAAGATGCCGAAGCGCCTGCAGGTCGCCGGCGTGAGCGTTCGCGTGAAGGCGCCATGGACGACGGCGGCGCAGCCGGGGCCTGCCATCGCGCCGAGGATCCATGCGAGCACGATGCTGGCAAACGAGCCCGCGGGCATCGTGGGCAATGCCGCCTCCATGGCCTCGTTCGCGGTTGGGTCGCCAGCCTGCAGTTTCTCCAGCGCGGCGATCATCTCGGGCGAGGCCGGGAAGGCGGCATGGCCGAGCGCTTCCACGAGGCTCACGACCAGGGCCATGCAGGACATGCCCACGAAGGCGGCGAGGACGGCAAGGAGGATCCGCATGGCGGGGGAGCATCGGTGCGCCGTTGCCAGCCCGCAAGCACGCAGGTCTGATGGGTGCATGCGCATCCCCGTCCACCTGCCGTGCCTGCTGCTCGCCCTGCTGGGCGGCTGCACGGCGGCCGTGCCGGCGAAGCCGCCGCAATGGCGCAAGGTCGTCGTCGACGCGGTGTTCCGCTCCGAGGCGGTGTCCGTCGGCGACGTCGACCGCGACGGCGACCTGGACCTGCTGGTGGGGGACGGCTGGTACGCGGCGCCGGACTGGCAGCTGCACCCGATCCGGCCCCTCGGCGCGTACGGCGACGGCGCCGCGACCTACAGCAACTGCTTCGCGTGCTTCGCCACGGACGTCGACCGCGACGGGTGGGTGGACCAGGTCGTGGTGGGCACCCCGGGCGCGCCCTGCCGCTGGTACCGCAACCCGGGTCGCACCGGCGCGCCATGGGAGTCCTTCGAGGTGCATCCCTCTGCGTGCAACGAGTCCGTGCAGTTCGTCGACCTCTTCGGCGACGGCAGCCGCGCGCTGCTCATGGGCGACGGCTCGCGGCTCGTGTGGTGCGAGCCGGCTGCCGACCCGCGTGCACCGTGGATCGTGCACCCAGTGAGCGGACCCGACTGCCCCGCTGCGGTGCGCTACGCGCACGGCCTCGGCATCGGCGACATGGACGGCGACGGCCGCATGGACGTGATCACCCCGCACGGGTGGTGGCGCCAGCCACACGGCGCGCGGCAGCGCAGCGAGCCGTGGGAGGAACACCGCCTCCGCACGTGCTTCGACAGCGCGCACCTGCATGCGATGGACGTCGACCGCGACGGCCTCGTGGACGTGCTCAACAGCTCGGCGCACGCGCGCGGCATCTGCTGGAATCCCCAGCGCATCGACGACGCGGGCAAGCCGTGGTTCACCGTGCGCACGATCGCCGACCACGTGACGCAGACCCACGCCCTGTGCCACGTCGACATCGACGGCGACGGCACCCGCGACCTCGTCACCGGCAAGCGGTGGTGGGCCCACGGGCCACAGGGCGACGTGGACCCGATGGCGACGCCGTACCTGCTGTGGATCCGCGTGGTGCCCGGCACCGAGCCGCGCTTCGAGGTCCACACGGTCGACGACGGCTCGGGCGTCGGCACCCACTTCGAG
>JBEATZ010000235.1:0-4028 GCA_041161695.1 Planctomycetota bacterium
AGGCCGCGGATCGCGCCCACGGTGAAGGTGCTGTTGCCCACCTGCGGCGAACCCATCCATGCGTCCATCACGACCTTGAGGCCGCGCGTGGGCGTGGCGCAGCCGTCGCCGATCGGCAGGATGCCGTTGCGGAACGGACCGGGCATCACGCCGTCTGCTGCGCTCGTCATGCTGCCGAGGAACGGGCCGTTGGTGGCGTTGTAGGGCGAGGGGTAGGTGCCGCCGAACTGGGCGGTGTAGTGGCGCATGGCCACCTCACCCTGGTCGATCACGCCGTTCGCGTTGGTGTCGAACATGGACACCACGGCGTCATTGGGGCCGCCGTTGTCGAAGAGGAAGTGGACGCCGCCGTCCGTGGTGGCGGACATGCCCCACGTCGAGCTGTTGATCGAGGAGATCGTCGTGGCGTTCACCAGGTTGGTGAAGGTCACGGGCTGGACGCCGGCGTGCACCTGGCCGCTGATGTTGGAGTAGAGCGACAACTCGCCGGTATCGATGGTGCCGTTCCGGTTCGTGTCGACCACGCGGAAGATCAGGCCGCCGATGTTCTGGCCGTTGAGGTTGAAGTCGCCCTCGTTCGAGGTGCGGTAGCTGCCGCCGATGTAGTAGATGTGCGGCTGCGCCGGGTCGTTGGCCGGGGCGATGTTGACGAAGCGCCCGAAGTGGCTGCGACGCGGGGCGGTTCCCGCTGGCACGATGTGCTGGACGTCCCAGTTGGGCAGCACGCCGCTGGCGAAGTCGGGGTGCCGGGCCAGGTTGTTGAGCGTCGAGCCGTTGAACCACACCTCGGGCACGGCAGTGCCGTTGTTGTCCGTGAACCCGTACCAGGCGTTCATCTCGGGCTGGATCGTGTACGTCGCGTTGCCCGTGGCGGGGTCGACGACGCCCGTGAGGCTCGAACCCTGCGCGAACGCCAGCACCTTGCCGGTCGGCAGCACGCGCACCTGGCGCCAGAAGTCGCGAGTGATGTTCACCGGACCCGTGGCACCCTGCACCTGCAGGCCGAAGGTGGAGGAGACGAACAGGCTCTGCTCGCCGGGATCCTTGGCGTCGCCGTCGCCGTTCAGGTCGACGAGGCGGTGGATGCCGCGGGTGAAACCCAGCGACGAGGCCGCGGAGTTGTCGAGGGCCACGTAGACGCGCGTCTGGTTGGTCACCGGGTCGCGATACACGCCCAGCGTGTCGGGCGCGAAGAGGCCGGCGCCCGTGGCGCTGGTGCCGAAGTAGAAGAACTCGACCACCTCCGAAGCGTCGAGGACGCCGTTGTGGTTGGCGTCCGAACCGCGCACCACGCGGCCCTGCTCGGAGTCCGTGAAGTAGAAGGCGGGCTCGCCGTTCTCCACGACCCAGTCACCATCGGTCATGAAGCACGTGCCGCCGGTGGTGTGGAAGCACGTGGTCAGGAACGCGTGCAGTTCCTCGGGCACCATGGCGATGCCGTCCATGTTGTTGTCCTTGATGCGGGCCACGGGGTAGTTGGCCGTGGGCGGACCGCCTGCATTCGAGAAACCGAGGGGGAAGTAGTGGTCCTGCGCGGTGACGGCGGCAGCGACGGAGAGCACGGCGAGGGTGGTGCGGAGCATGTTGGGTGGAGGAAGGAAGTAGCCGGTCAGTGTCCCATGGAACGACGATCTTGCGTGAAGATTGCGTGTGGTTTTGCCACCCGGGGACACCGCGACTTCGGCCCGGCGGAAATCCCCGCGCACCGCGGGCGCGCGGGAGCCAGGCACCGATACCATCGAGGCTTGCAGTGCCGGCCAGCCGTTCCCCGGGGCCGAGCGCGGCACGGAGCCAAGGTCCACAGCCCTTTTTGGTCGAAGTCCCCCATCCATGACCCGCGACGTGGAGATCCGCGCCTTCCAGCCCGGCGATGCCGAAGGCGTGCTGGCCAACTGGAACCGCGTGTTCCCCACGGCCGATGGTCGCATCCGGGTGCGCGGCATGGACCACTGGCGATGGAAGTTCCTCGCCAACCCGCTGCAGCGGCAGGACATCGAGGTTGCCGTGCATCCCGATGCAGGCATTGTCGGCAGCTACCCGACGATCGCGCTGCCGGTGTGGATGGACGGCGCAACGAAGGTGTGCGGCCACGTCGTCGATCTCGTCGTCGACCCGGCGCACCGCCGCGCTGGCGACCGTCCGGGCTTGTTCGTGCAACTCGGCTTGTCCCACTACGCGCGCTTCGGCGGCACCGAGCCGGGCAGGCACGAGTTCCACTACGGCTGGCCGGTGCCGGCATGGCGCATGGGCCAGAGGTACCTGCACTACGAGAACGTGCGCGACTGGGACTTCCTGTTCCGCGAGGCGGGGCCCGACGGCATCCCTGTGCGCAGCGCGCCTGCAGGCCTGGTCGTGCGCGAGGTCGCGCGCTTCGGCGCCGAGGTGGATGCGCTGTTCGAGCGCATGAAGCCGCAGCTGCCGATGGCCATCGTCCGCGACAGCGCCTACCTCAACTGGCGCTATGCGGACGCCGTCGACGCACGCTACCGGCTGTACGAGTGCCGCTCGGCAGCGGATGGCTCGCTGCGCGGCATCTGCGTCTACACCGTGTGCGACTTCCTGTTCCCGCACACGGCGTTCCTCGTCGACTGGCTGCTGCCCGAGGCGGATGGCGATGCCACCGTGGCCATGGTGGCAGCCGTCGAGCAGCAGGCCAACCGCGACGGTGCCCGCGCACTCGCCACGCTGTTCCCGCAGCTCGACCCGCGCTTCCTGCGCTTCCAGCGGATGGGCTTCCTCGTCTACGGTACGAGCTACTTCGTCGTCATGGCGCGGCACTCCACCCGCGAGACCACGTGGTACCGCGAGAACTGGTACCACACGGCAGGAGACTCCGACCTTGTCTGAACGTGCTGGCGGACCGCGCGACCCCATGCAGGGCGTGACCCCGGAGCCGCGCCTCCTCGCAGGCGTGCCGCGCGGCCGCGTGCTGTGTTTTGCGCCCCATCCCGACGACGAGGCCATCGGGCCCGGCGGCGCGCTGGCGCTCCATGCACGGCAGGGCGATGCCGTGCGCGTCGTGATCGCCACCGACGGCAGCTCGGGCGACCCACAGCACCGCCACGACCCGGCCACCTATGCAGCGCTGCGCCGCAGCGAGTCCACCGCGGGCCTGCGCGCGCTCGGCATCACCGACGTCGGATTCTGGGGCTTCCCCGACAACCAGCACTACAGCGCCACCGACCTCGCCCTCGCCACGCGTATGGCGGCGGAAGCGCTGCGCGCGCACGCGCCCGACGTCGTGTACCTGCCGTGGGAGTGCGAGGGCCATGGCGACCACCACGTGCTGCACCTCGCCGTCGTGCAGGCACTGGATGAAGCGGGCTTCCGGGGCCGGGCACTCGGCTACGAGGTGTGGAACGCGATGGTGCCGGACGTGCTGCTCGACATCACGAGCGTGGTGGAGCAGAAGCGTGCAGCCATGAGGTGCCATGCGTCGCAGATGGCATACGTGGACTACGAGCACGTGATCCTGGGCTTGAACGCGTACCGCTCGCTGGTGCACGGCAAGGGCAGGGGCTGGGCCGAGGCGTTCCGCGTGGTGCGGTAGAAGAGAGAGAGGGGTTGGGAGCGGGGGTGGCGGTGAAGGGCGCAAGTCGAGTTGGTGCGGGTCACGCGCACCAGAAACTTGGAGGGAAGAGGGCGCGAGATTGCGAGCGCGTGGGGCCGTGCGGAGCGCGAGCGAGCCCGGCGTCGAGCGGTGAAGAGAAGAGAGGAATGTGTCTGTTACCTCATGAAGCTCGATGACTAGATGTGCTCAATCAAAGAGGAGTGAGTGAGCAAGAGATCTGGGAGCGGTGTGCCGGATGTGATTGCGCAGCGTGCATTGCCGTTCCGCCCTGGGCGCGGTGGTGCGCGCAAGGGCGCAGGCCGGAAGCCCAGAGGTGAACGCGCGATGCTGCGGCATGAGACGCGCGCGAAGGTGGCGCGGCACCAACCGCTGCACGTCACGGTGAAGCTGCAGAAGGGACTGCCGAGCCTGCGCTGCACCGAGGTGCGCAAGGTGTTGCTGCAGGCCTTTGCCAACG
>JBEATZ010000249.1:0-3736 GCA_041161695.1 Planctomycetota bacterium
GATGTTGCCGATCGTGGCGATGCGGTTGGAGCCGATCACCAGCGCGGGATCGGGCGCCGTGCCGAACTGGCGCACGGGCGACACCAGGGCGCCGTTGCTCTTGCTCAGGCCGATCACGTCGGCGGTCGTGGCGGTGAAGGTGCCGAAGAAGTTGGCGTTGATCGACAACTGGTTGCCGAGCCGCGCGTGCCAGGACGACGTGGTCTCCAGCACCGCCTCGTGCGACTGGGCGGGGACGAGGGGCGCGGTGACCCGGATGCCCACCCGGGGATCGGCGAGTTCCACCACGGCCACGTAGCCGCGCGCCGTCCCCCCGGGCGTCGTCCAGACCTGCGGCGAGACCGTGATCTGGGCGTGTGCCGCGAGGGCAAGGGCCATGCAGGCGAGGAAACCGCGCACCACCATACCTTCAACTTAGCCCACGCCCGGAGCGCGGGGACAGGAGCACGGGTCCGCCCCGGTCCTCGGCACCGGTTCGAGCCTGTCTCCCGACCGGAAATCCCCCGTTCTTGCGGAGCCGCCCTTGATCGCAGGGGGGCCATGTGTTGCAAAAGGGCCTTGGCAGGGGCCCTGGTGCCCCCCACCATCCCATCAACCAAGGATCGAGAACATCATGAGCCAGAACTACGACCGCCTGCATCAGGTCATCGAGGGCATCCGTGAGGACGTGGCAAAGGCCGAGGCCGGCAACAAGGCCGCCAAGACCCGCGTCCGCAAGGCGATGCAGGACGTGAAGAACATCGCGCAGGACATCCGCAAGGAGATGCTGGGTGCCGGCGAGTCTGGCGAGGCCGGCGAGAGCTGAGGCCCGCCCGTCGCCGTGGCCTGTGCCCGGCGACTCCTCCGGCGGCGCGCGGATCGCGACCATGGACCTGCAGGCGATCCCCTGGCGCGAAACCCGGTATCCCGGGGTCCGGATCCACTTCTACGCCAGCGACCGGGCCTCGGGCCGCGTGGTCGCCCTGATCGCCATGGATCCGGGCTGCGGGTACCCGCGGCACCTGCACCGCGACACCGAGGACATCCTCGTGCTGCAGGGCGGCTATGCCGACGAGTTCGGCACCTACCAGCAGGGCGCCTCCGCCCACTACGGCCGCGGCACCTGCCACAGCCCCGTGGCGCTCGCCACCGGCCCTACCTGCGTGTTGCTGACGGCGGCCACCGAGGGCATCGAGCTGCTCGACGGCGCGGGCTGAGGGAAGGCCCCCGGGCGCGGGCACGCGGCCCCCAAACGCAGACCGGCGCCCCCGACTCGCGTCCGGGGCGCCGGTCCACAGGGCAGGCACGAAGCCCCGCCGGCTCAACTCACTTGGCGTATTCCTCGAGCACCTTGGTGGCGATGTTCGGGGGCACCGGCTCGTAGCTCGCGGGCTCCATGGTGTACGTGCCGCGACCCTGCGTCAGCGAACGCAGCATCGTGGAGTACTGGAACATCTCGGCGAGCGGCACCTTGCCGGTCACCGCGGAGATGCCACCCGGCTTGGAGATCATCTCCTCGACCAGGCCGCGACGGCTGCTGAGGTCGCCGATGACGTCACCGGTCTTCTCCTCGGGCGTCTCGATCTCGATCTTCATGATCGGCTCGAGCAGCAGCGAGTTGTTCTCGGCGGCCATGCGGAAGGCGAGCACGCCAGCGGCCTCGAACGCCATCGTCGACGAGTCGACGTCGTGGCTCTGGCCGTCCCACAGCTCGGCGACGATCTTGCAGTACGGGAAGCCGATGCGGCCACCGCCGACGACCGCCTGCTTGATGCCGTACTCGACCGAGGGGATGTACTCACGCGGCACCGAGCCGCCCTTCACCGCATCGACGAAGTTGAGGTCCTCGACGGTCTCGTCCACCGAGAAGCGCACGCGCGCCACGGCGAACTGACCCGAGCCACCCGACTGCTTGATGTGGCGTGCCTCGACGTCCTTCGGGCCCTTGAGGGTCATCTTGTAGGCGACCTTCGGGCGACCCACGACCACCGGGATCTTGTAGTCGTTCTGGATCATGTTGCACTTCACCTCGAGGTGGAGTTCGCCCATGCCCGAGATGACCATCTGGCCGGTCTGCTCGTCGGTGCGCGCCTTGAACGTCGGGTCCTCGCGCACGAACTTGCCGATCACCGTCGACAGCTTGTCGCGGTCGCTCTGGTTCTTCGGCTCGATGGCCATGCTGATCACGGTGTCCGGGAAGTTCATGGCCTCGAACACGACCGGGTTCTCCTTGGTGGAGAGCGTGTCGCCCGTGATCGAGTCCTTGATGCCGACTGCCGCCACGATGTCACCGGCGCGCGCACTGTCGATCGGCTCGCGGTTGTTGGCGTGCATGCGCATCAGGCGGCCGATGCGCTCGAAGCGGCGCAGGCGCGCGTTGTAGTACTTCTCGCCCTGGAGCATCTCACCCGTGTAGATGCGGATGAAGGTGAGGTCGCCGTTGGGGTCGCTGATGGTCTTGAAGACCAGGCCGCTGAAGGGCTCCTGCGGCATGAGCGGGCGGGCAACCACCTCGCCGGAATCGGGGTTCTTGCCCTCGATCGGCGGGATGTCGAGCGGGCTGGGCAGGTAGTCGACGATGGCGTCGAGGACCAGTTGGACGCCCTTGTCCTTGAAGGCCGAGCCGCAGAACACCGGAGTGAACTTGAGTTCGAGCGTGCCCTTGCGGATCGCCGCCTTGACCTCGTCGTTGGAGATCTCCTCGCCGCCGAGGAACTTCTCGATGAGCTTGTCGTCGGCCTCGGCCACGGCCTCGATCATCTTCTCGCGCTGGGCCTTGGCCTCTGCCATGAGGTCCGCGGGGATCTCGCTCACCGTCATCTCGCGTGCATCGTCATCCGACCACACGCACAGGCGCATGTTGACGAGGTCGACCACGCCCGCGAACTCCTTCTCCTTGCCGTACGGCATGACCATCGGCACGGCGTTCGCGTTGAGGCGCTTCCGCATCGACTCGACGGCCTTGTAGAAGTCGGCGCCGGTGCGGTCCATCTTGTTGACGAACGCGACGCGCGGGACCTTGTAGCGGTTGGCCTGGCGCCACACCGTCTCGGACTGCGGCTGCACGCCTGCCACGGCGCAGAACACGCCGACGGCGCCGTCGAGCACGCGGAGCGAGCGCTCCACCTCGGCCGTGAAGTCCACGTGGCCCGGGGTGTCGATGAGGCTCATGCGGTGCTCACGCCAGAAGCACGTCGTCGCGGCCGACGTGATCGTGATGCCGCGCTTACGCTCTTCCTCGAGGTAGTCCATCGTGGCGGCACCCTCGTGAACCTCACCGATCTTGTGGCTCTTGCCGGTGATGAACAGGATGCGCTCGCTGAACGTCGTCTTGCCCGCGTCGATGTGTGCGATCACACCGAAGTTGCGGTAGGTCTTGATGGTCTGGGCGTCTTTTTGCGACATGGGTCTCGGGGGAGCTGGCGGATTGGAAGGCCGAACAGGTTAGCGAGCCCCCCTCGGGGGTCAACCAGACCCGGCCCTCCGGCCCCAAGAAACCCCGCAGGGCACGCCGGCCCGCCTCAGCCGCCCGCGAGCACGCGCTGGGCCGCGGCGAGGCGCTGGGGGTCCTGGTTCCAGAGGAAGTAGAAGCGCTGGAAGGCCTCGAACTCGGCCTGCAGGGCCGCCCGGTCCCGCCCACCGGCGCCGGCGACCCACTGGTCGATCACGGTGCGGATGTCGGTGAACTCGATGCCATCGACGCCCTTCATCCGGTCCATGAGGCCCTGGTCCCAGTGCACGAGGAGCACGGGCATGC
>JBEATZ010000324.1:0-9012 GCA_041161695.1 Planctomycetota bacterium
CGGGAACCGGAAGTTGTGGATGCGCTCGATGCGCCCGCGGTCGCCGATGCTCACCGAGCCCGACATGCCGCTGCCGTAGCCGTCGAGAGTCACGATGAGCGCGCGCTCGAAACCGCTGGCGAGGAAGGCATTGGCCGCGTGGGAGAAGTGGTGCTCGGTGCGGCGGAGCTTCGGACGCAAACCGATGCCGTCGAGGCCCGCGAGCAGGTCGGCCTCGTGCCGTGCGTGCGCGGCGATGGCAAGCTGCTCCCACTGCCGCGCGAGGCGCAACGAGAGCGAGCGCGCGAGGGAGGAGCCGCCTCCCACGAGCGAGTAGAAGAGTTCTTTGAGCAGGCCCTTGGGCAGCCGCTCGTTGGGATCGCGCAGGCCAGGGATCGGCTTCGTGCGCGCCGGCACGCGCGCGAGCGCTGCCTGCAGCTGCTGCGCGAGGTCGCCGGCATCCCACGTGCGCTCGAAGTCGACGTTGCCGGCGAAGGCGCGCTGGATCAGTTCGGCTTCCTTGGCGGCCTCGAGGAACGGGTATGCAACCACGTCCACGTCCTGCGCACGCACCCCTGCGTGGTCGAGTGCGGCCTGGATCGCCTGCGCAGGGAACCCCGCATGCTGCTTCTTCCGGCTGAACCGTTCCTCGCCGGCGGCGAAGACGACCTTGCCGTCGATCACCAACGAGGCGCTCGCATCCTTGTCGAGCGGCGAGATGCCGAGGACGATCACGAAGCACCCCCTGCAGCAGCGAACTCGTCGCGCACCATGCGTGGCGTGGAGGCCTTGCCGCCCAGGTCGTGCAGGAACCAGCTCATGTAGTCGTTCATCACCTCGAGGAACCGGTCCCGTTCATCGGCAGTCCGCACGTACTGCGTGCAGCCCGGCTGGAGGCTCGAACTGTGGTAGCTGAGGGTGAACACCTGCTGGCCGCGTGCGAGCAGGTGCCGGGTGAGCGCCACGAGGCTGTCGAGGCCGAAACCCTCCGGTGAGAGGCGGATGCGGCTCACGATCCCCAGCCGGCTGAGGATGCCAGGCACCCGCAGCCTCGACGGCAGCGGCCTTGTCGCGAACTGCAACAGTGCGGGCGCGAGCCGACCGGCACAGCCCGTGAACGATCCCGTGTTGGGAATGCAGAGGAGGCGCCGCGTGGCACCGAACCAGTAGGGCCGCGCGTCCACGCGCCGGAAGTCGGGGCCGCCGTCCGCGGAGAAGTCGTATGCCGGGCTCGGACTCAGGTCGACCTCGTAGCCCTCGGCCTCGAGGATGCGCGCCGTGTTCGGGCCGATCCCGTACCGGCCTGCCTTGTAGGCGAGGGGGCGCACGCCAAACGCGCGCTCGATCGCGTCGCCGAGCGCGCGCAGCTTCTGCTGCTCGAGGGCGCGCGGCAGGTTGCCGGGGTAGCTGTTGCGCGCGCACACGGTCTCCGTGAACGGCGGGGTCACCCACGGGTGCAGGTGTGCGCCGATCTCGCAGCGTCCCTCGCGATGGATCGCGCGCAGCGCGTCGATGCCCGGCTGCTGCGTGACCACCGGGTGGTCGGACACGTACGTGGGCACGATCCCGTGGCGATCGCAGAGTTCCTGGCCGAGGTGCAGTTGCCTCATCGCCTCGACCGAGGTGTTGGCGCGGTCGAACTGCGACCAGTCGAACTCCTCCTCGGTGTCCACCACGACCAGCAGCCGCGGTGGCGAGCCCTCGGGGAGGCGCGTCAGGGTGCGCGTGTCCGGGTCGTGGATCATGGCTGCGTGCCTCAGCGCAACGGCGGCCAGGTGCCCAGGACCGTCTCGACGGGCCCGGTGGGACCTTCCGCGCGGTGCACCAGCGTGAGGGTGCGCTCGCGGCGTGGCAGCTTGACCCAGTGTGCGACGTTCACGTCGGCATCGGGCGCGTCACCCGCGGTCGAGAGGGTGAGCACGTCGACGCCTTCTTCCTCCGCCACGGCCAGGCGCTGCAGCGGACCCGCGCCGGCAGGCAGGCGCGCGACCACCACGCACTCCGTCGCGGGGTCGAGCCAGTCCCCGGGCAACTGCGGCGCGGCCTTGCCGAA
Source organism: Planctomycetota bacterium (assembly GCA_041161695.1). Classification (GTDB taxonomy): domain Bacteria; phylum Planctomycetota; class UBA1135; order UBA1135; family UBA2386; genus JBEATZ01. The sequence continues at coordinate 2,033 of JBEATZ010000324.1, forward strand.
GGCCGCAACCATCGTTCGCAGTTCCGCGGCCTCCGTGACCCGCCAGGACGCATGCAGGGTCGCAGGCGCCGGCACCGGTCCACGCACGTCGAGGACGGGGAGCAGCGGCGCCTTCGAGGCGGGAGCGGGCAGTTCGAGGGCCTCGGCGCCCACGGCGAGTGCGGTGACCTTGCCGCGCGGGACGAGCCACGCGCGGGCCGAGCGCACGCGCGTGGCCTCCGGGTCGCGGCCGACGATCGCGAGCCTCGCAGCACCTTCGTCCCCCACGGCAAGGTAGGCCATGGCCTCGTCTGCCGGGTGCCGCGCATCGGTGGCGAGGAGACACCAGTGCCTGCCGAAGTCGATTGCAGGCGCCGTGGCGTCCGCCGCGCGGGCGAACGCGCCACCCGGGGCAAGGCATGCGTCGAGGGCGACACGGTCGGAGACGAGCCGCACGCCTGCAGGGCCTGCCACCGACCACGAGCCGGCCGACGCCAGCGGCACGCCGGAGGGCGCGGGCTCCGGCGCCGTGGAACACGCGGTGCAGAGCGCGGCGAGGAACAGGCTCGGGCGGGACACGCAGTGCATGGACGGGGGAGTTGTACCCGCGGCTCAGCGCCCCTGCTTCGGGGGAGTGCCCGATCCATGGTCCACGAGCGCCAGCTGGGCGGACAGCAGCACGCCTGCGAACAGCAGCAGCCCGCCCGCGGGAACCAGCACCACCGGCAGCCCCGGATCGGCCCCCATGGCAAAGGCGCCGCCGAGCAGGAAGCCAGCCGGCATGAGCACCGCAGCCCAGCGCAGGCACCAGCCGGCGCGCGCGTGCCGTGCGGCCGAAGCCTCATTGGCCTTCACGGTGGCGGCAAAGGCGAGGCACACGAGCGAGAGCAGCGTGCCGTGGCTGTGCGCAAGCGTCCACTGCAGCCGGCGCGCCTCGCCCACCGCATCGAGGTACCACCCGACCTTGAAGCCGTGCAGCGACTCGAGCACCAGCCCGAGGGACAGCCAGCACAACAGCGACCACCAGCCGAAACGGGATGCCTGCAGGGATGGGTTCATGGATGGTGTTGCCTCACTCGGCCAGTTGCACACGCCGGTTGTTGCGCCGCTTCAACAGTTGCTGGAACTCCTCCTCGCGGACGAGGCCGTTCGCGTCCAGCAGCACCGCAGTGCGCCGTTCATCGTCGCCACCCGGCTGCGCCCTGCCGCGCCAGCTGTCCAGTGCCGCTGCCCGCGCCGCATCGCGCCGGGTCGCGTCGCCCACCGGCAGGAAGTCGGTTGTCTCGTGGCCCGCGAAGGTGCGGAGCGCACGGCTCGCGATCATGCGCACGGCATCGTAGGGGTCGCCTGCGAGCTGGACGAGGATCGGCACGATCCACTCCTCGCCCGAGGTCGCGCGCGCCGGCTCCCAGCCGAGGTTCCATGCCATCAGGGCCCGCTGTGCGGCATCGCCCTCGAGGGCCCAGCGCACCGCGGCACTGTACTTCCCGTCCTCCTCGGTCAGCGGCGGCGGCTCGATGCCGTACCACTGCTGGAGGTGGGACGCAGTCCAGGCCAGCGAACGGTCGAGGTGGCACTGGTTGCAGGCATTGGGCCTGCCCGTGGCCACCGTCGACTTCACGTCGGGACTGGAGATGCGGTGCGTGCGCACGGCCTTGAGCAGCGCGTACGTCGAATGCGGCATGTGGCAGTTGACGCAGCTCGACCCGCTCGAGCCCACGGCATGGTGCGTGTGTGCGGAGACATCCGCCGCCACGTCACCGTGGCACTCGATGCAGGAACGGTCCTCACCGCCCGCGTGCAGCATGTCGTTGCGCCACGCATCCCGCGGCCTCGGGTCGTCGGCAGGCACGTGCATCGCATGGCAGCTGGAGCACGACATGGTGCCCTTCTCGAAGCAGCCGCTGCCCGCCAACTGGTTGTACTCGCGGCCTGCGACGCGCGGCACGCCATCGGACCAGAACTGGTCATCGCCGCCGTGCGCCTTGAGCCTGCGCGTCGCGAACAGGTCATCGCCCGGCCGGTAGCGGAACCCGCCGTCGAACCACTGCTTCAGCGCGCTGCCCTCCAGCATGTAGTCGTGCATGCCGTGGCACTGGCCGCACACCTGCGTGGCCTTGCGGTGGTCGAGGCGCGCCGGGTTGACGATCGTGGGATCCGCCTCGTTGCCGAGCCGCTGGCCGTAGCGCCGCAGCGGGCTGCGGTTGGCGTTCACGTGGGCCTCGCCGGGCCCGTGGCACGCCTCGCAGGAGATCCCGAACTCCGCCACGTGCGTGTCGGCGGCGCGGAGACCGCCCGTGTCCATGTCCGCACGCGGCCTGCCGTGGGTCACGTGGCACTTGAGGCAGATGATCGACCACTGCCCCAGTTCGTGCTCGACCTGCACCTGCGGCGGCATCACGAAGGCCGAGCTGCGAGGGATCCAACGCGCCTCGTCCACCAGCCACACGAACGGCAGGATGCCCGTGATGCGCCCGTAGCCGGACTCGTACCACACCAGCTGCATGCGGTGGGACCCCGTGGTCATCACCGCGCGCCGCTTCACGCGCGCGGGCTTCGTGCCGGGCGCAACCACGGGTTCGTCCATCTCGATCCAGTACTCGTCGTCCTTGCGTTCGAGCTTCCACGACTGGCCGAGTTGGCTGAGCGCAACGCCGTCGAAGTCCCCCAGCACGGCCCCGGGCTCGGCGCGCTGCGTCATGGTCCGGTGGTAGGAGTCGTGCCAGGTGTCGTGCTCGTGCGCATGGCAGGACCGGCACGTGGCAGAGCCGACGTAGCCGTCGGCCGGCACCTCGATGGGTCGATTCTGCACCGCGGACTCGACCACCGGCGGCTCGCGCAGCGTGAACGACCAGGCTGCGAGCAGGCTCGCGAGGAACGCCGCGACGACGGCCACGGGAACGCGCCCAGCGCGGACGGGCAGCCAGCGGCCGGCGCCGAGCGCCAGCAGCAACAGCCCCGTGGTTGCAAACGCAAGCAGGTCCTCGCGCGCCATCGACACCTCCGACAACGGCGGGTTGTACGGCCATGCGCCCTCCCCACCAAGCGGAAGGCCTTGCCGGCGCCGCGACGGAGCGCCCGGGCGGGCACGAAGGGCGCCGCAACCGGGCCCACCAACGCAACCGGGGGCGCTGGGCCCCCGGTTGCGCACGGATCAGGTCGCAGGCGAGATCAGTAGATCTTCACTGCAGCCGGCAGGCTCACGTACGAGGCGAAGCCGGTCACCGGGTCCAGCACCACGAAGGCGTGGTGGAAGGTCGCGCCGGCGAAGGCACTGAGCGCGGGGTAGTTGAACGATGCCGTGGCCTTGCCTGCGGCATCGAGGGCGCCCACCGTGTTCGCGTACACGGCGCCGTTGGCTGCGGCGAGCGACAGGTTGAACCACGCATCGTTGTTGAGCGGGATCAGCGAGTTGCCGAACGTGAAGCCCGGGCGCGTGCCGCTGAGGGTGCCGGCGATGGCGTAGAGGCGCGTCGCGTTGACGGCGCCGGCATCAAGGCTCCACGCCTGGCTGCCGCCAGCGGTCGAGATCGAGCTCGGGGTGGCCTGGAAGCCACCGAGGCGCACCTTCACGATGGCGCCCTGGCCGTTGCCGTAGTTGACGCGGTAGGTCATGTCGCCGTTGTTGTTGAACGACAGCGGGCAGCCATCGCCGCTGTTGAACTGCACGCCGCCGGAGCCCAGCGGGGTGGGGAACGGGCCACCGGGGCCGGTGACCGTGTCGTTGAACCAGCTGATCAGCTGGAGGCCAGCATCCGGATCCCAGCCCATGTAGGCGTTGCCGGAGTTGACACCCGTGGAATCGGTGATGGTGCAGCCGAACACGATCTGGCCGCGGTCGTTGAGGAGCGGCGAGCTGGTGCCCTGCACGATCGAGGTGATCGTGTAGCCGGTGAGGCCGGGGACCGCATCGCCCTCGCGGGCTGCGGTGCGGAAGGCGCCTGGCAGGCCCACCATGATGAGCGTGTCGTTGGCCGTGGTCACGTTGGGGCCGGCGACGTTGAAGATCGTGGCGATCTGGCCGTTCTTGTTGCACTGCAGGCTGGAGGTGTAGACCACGCTGATGGTCTCGCTCTGGGTCGTGCCGGGGAGCGCATCACCCTTGCGGAGGTACATCGTGAGCGGCGCGCCGATGCCGCCGTACCAGATGCCGGAGTCGTTGGCCGTGCCGCTCACGTCGCCGCCGATGAGGCTGCAGGTGAAGGCCGTGTTGCCGGTGATGGTGAACGCGCAGGAGGAAATGTTGGGCGCACCGAAGACGGCGCCCACCGTGCCCGGAGCCGCATCGCCCTCGCGCACCAGGATCTGGTTGCCGGCGCCGGGCGTGTAGAGCATGAGCACCTTGTCGGTGGCTGCCGTCGCCGGGACCGTGCCCACGGTGGTCGACAGCGTCTCGTCGTGCAGCACCTGGCCGAGGGCGTTCATGTAGCCGCCGAAGCCGATGGCGCTGACCGCACAGGTGCCGCCGGGCACGTTGACCAGGTCGCCCTTGCGCAGCATGACCGTGAGGTTGGAGGGGTTGCCGTACATCCAGGCGAAGTTGTTCGTGGTGCTCACCACGTCGCCGCCGGCGAGTGAGGCCTGGAACAGCGCAACGCCCGAGCCGTTGAGCTGGGTGGTCTGGTAGCTGATCGAGCCGAAGGCCGTGTCGAACAGGGCGCCAGCGGTGCCGGGCACCGTCGAGCCGCGGCGGGCGAGGATCTGGAAGTTGCCGGGGACGCCCCAGTAGATGGCCGAGTCGTTGCGGCCGGTGGTGGCAGCCGTGCCCGTGGCGATGATGCCTGCCGTGGGACCCCACAGCGAGCTGCCGAACATCACGTAGCCGCCCTCGGGGGCGATGCGCGGGCTGCCGCCGAGGCCGGTGCTCTGCGCGCCGGTCGACAGCGTCAGGTTGGTGAGGACGCCGGGCAGCGTGTTGGAGGGCTCCTGCGTGCCGCCGCGCAGCATGAGCGCGAGGTCGCCTGCACCGCGACCGATCCAGTAGCCGCGGTCGTCGACGTTGAGCGTCGAGCCGCCGCCGTCGACCTTGCCGCGGAAGAGCACGGTGCCGTTCAGGTCCGTGACCGCGGAGTCGAACGAACTCGAGGCCGAGAACGTGGCGCTGGCGATGCCCGATGCCGGGCCGCTGGTCTGGGCGAGGATCTGGCCCTGGGTGGAGAGGAGACTCTGTGCCGAGACAGCAGAGGAGACGGCAACCGCCAGGATGATGCTGGCGAGGGTGGTGTGCGTGCGCATGGCTGGTTCGAAGCTTGGGGACCGCGCCAAAGGGGCCGGTTTTCAGGGGGCGCGTACGGTCGTGCAAAGCCCACGAGCCGTCAACCTGTGCAATCGCGCAGCACGCTTGCGAGTGCGGCGCACCGAATCCGCGCCGTGGACTTCACCGGGCCCGCGCCCCAGGGCATGGTGCGCGGCATGGCACACCGATCCGGGGCGCACGGCCTCGTGCTGTTCCTCGGCTGCAGCGCCCTGATGGCGCAAGCCGAGCGCACCCCGAAACTGCCCGCGGTGCCCGCCACCGAGGCTGCCTGCGGGTACGCCGCACAGGTCGCGGCCACGGCCGTGTTCGTGTCCGGCCGCACCCTCGAGGCAGTGCGCCGCGAGGAACTCGCGCCCGCCACCCCGCTGCAGGCGCTGGTCACGGCGAACCTCGCGCTGGAGTTGGACGAGGCCCGTCGCTGCATCACGGCGCGGATCGGCACCGCATCCGCCACCGCGGCGTGGGTCGAGGGCATGGGCTGCACGCGGCTGGACCTGCGCGCGGAGGAAACCCTCGATGCAGCGCTCGCGCGGGTGCGCAAGCGGGCACGGGCGCTGCCGCTGCCTGAAGAAGCCAGACCGTGGCCGGGCGGGGAGGGCCCGCCCGAGGTGCCACCCGCGCCAAACTCCACCCTGGATGCGGCGCTCGCGCGCGCCTTCGAACCGCCGCGGGAGCGCGGCGGACCGATCACCCGGGCCGTCGTCGTGGTCCACGCGGGCCGGATCGTGGCAGAGCGCCATGCCGAGGGACTGGGCCCGCACACGGCACTGCCCGGCTGGTCGATGACCAAGACCTGGGTCGACGCACTGCTCGGCATCCGCGTGCGGCAGGGCCGGCTCGATCCCGATGCACCCCTGCCGGTGGCGGCATGGACCGCCCCGCGCGCCGACGGCACGGAGGACCCGCGCCGTGCGCTGCGCCTCGACCACCTGCTGCGCATGGAGTCGGGCTTGCGCTGGGACGAGGACCACACCAACCCCGCTTCGGCTGCGGTGCAGATGCTGTTCCGTGCACACGATGCAGCGGCGGTGGCCGCGGCCCTGCAACCTGCCCACCCGCCGGGCGTCCAGTGGAACTACTCGAGCGCGAGCACGAACCTGCTGTGCGGCATCCTGCGCACGACGTTTGCCGACGATGCATCCCACGCACGGTTCGCGCGCGAGGAACTGTTCGGTCCGCTGGGCATGACCACGGCATCCCTCGCCACCGATGCAGCGGGTACGTTCGTGGGCAGTTCCTTCGGCAACGCCAGCGCACGCGACTGGGCGCGCTTCGGCCTCTTCTACCTGCAGGACGGCGTCTGGGAGGGCCAGCGGCTGCTGCCCGAGGGCTGGGTGGCGGCAAGCCGCACGCCCGCCAGGTCGGCGCCGCGCGGCGGGTTCGGCCGCCACCTGTGGCTCAATGCCGGCACGCCGGGCCGCACCGACGCGCGCAGGTACCCGGAGCTGCCGCCGGACCTCTTCCACCTGTCGGGCTTCCAGGGGCAGCACGTGCTCTGCTTCCCCACCGAGCGCGTGGTGCTCGTGCGCATGGGCACCGACGTGGCCGCGGACTTCGACATCGAGCGGCTCGCGGTGTCGGTGCTGCGCGCGCTCGCGCACGGACCGCGCTGAGCCGCCGAAAAAAGTCCGCGTACGCCCCTTTCCCTCCCGCGCGACCTCGAACACACTGCGTTGGCTCCGGACGGTCCGGGGCGCCTCCTGCCATGACCAGCATGCGCCAAGGCTTCCGAGCAGTTGGGGTC
>JBEATZ010000370.1:0-10524 GCA_041161695.1 Planctomycetota bacterium
GGGCCGCACGCTCACCACGGCCGAGGTGCTGCAGCTGCTGCGTGTCCACGGTGCCCTCACGCCCGATGCGATCGGCAGGCGTGCGGACCTCGAGGCCATGTTGCGCGGGCTCGGCGCCGTCGACGGCTTGCTGCCGAGCGCTCCCGACGTGCTGCCCGGCGGCGCCGTGCAACTCGCCGTGTCGGGGCCGGGCGTGGGCGCCGTGGTGTGCTTCGCCTTCGGCACCGGCAGTTCGAGCCTCGGCTTCAACCGACCGCTGCACCTCGACCCCGCCACGCTCGACACGCTCACGTTCGTGCCGCTCGGCAGCGGACCGACGGCGCTGCCGCTCGCGGTACCTGCCGTGCCGGCCCTGAGCGGCGCCAACCTCTACCTGCAGGCCGCGGTGGTGGAGGCAAACGGTTCGCTGCGACTCACCAACTCGGCACAGTTGACGGTGCTCTGAGCCGCCGGGAGCCGTCCGGGTTCAGCCGCGGAAGTGCTTGCTGAGCTTGAGCCCCTGTCCCTGGTAGTGGGAGCTCAGCCTGCGGTCGCCATAGGCGACCTCGGGGTCCGCGAGCGTGTGGAAGAAGGCCAGCTTGAAGAACACCTGGCCGTCCTCCAGCAGGAAGGGCACGTCGTGCGGCCGCACCTCGAGCACCGCACGGGTGCCCTTGTCGCCGCCGAAGCCGTTGTCGAAGAAGCCGGCGTAGTTGGTGCGCAGCTCGCCGATGCCCACGTCGTAGGCGACCATCTCGGCTGCGAGGTGGCGCGGCACGCGGATGCGTTCCTTCGAGGCGAAGATGTAGAACTCCTCGGGCTCGACGATGTAGTGCCCGTCGCGGGGCTCGTGGATGGCCTCGAAGAAGCTGTCCCAGTCGTGCGCGGCCTCCTGGGACATGTCGACCACGCCCGTGTAGCGACGGGCCACGTAGCCCGTGGGGCCCTGGATGTCGCGGTCGCGCTTGATGGCGACGCCCATGCACAGGCCGTTGTCGATCTTGACCTTCTCGATGGGCAGGGGCCGCCCGTGGTCGTCGAACAGCAGCGGTCCGCGCGCGTACTCGGCCATGAGCTCCGCATCGGTCAGCTGGGACTGGCCCTGGCTGAAGCGGATCTGGCACAGCGACAGGCCGGTGCGCACGCGCACCGGGAAGCTGCGGGGCACGACTTCGAGGTACAGGGGGCCGGTGTAGCCCTCGGGAACGGTTTCGAAGCGCCCGCACCGGTCGGCGAGCACGCGCGTGAAGAGGTCGAGGCGCCCGGTGGAGGACTTCGGGTTGGCGCGCGCGAGGTACGGCAGCGGCTTCTCGATGCGCTCGAGCAGCGGGATGATGTAGCAGTGGCCCTTCTCCAGCACCGCGCCGTCGGTGAGGTCGAAGGCGTACAGCGTCATCTGCTCGAGCCGGTCCGCCACGCGGACGTTCTCGGGCAGGAAGCCGGACCGCACCCGGTAGCCGCGGGTCGCGAGGCGCAGGTCGAGGGAACTGGGCTGGATCTGGCTCGAGGCGATCGCAGGGGTGCTGGCGATGGCGCCCTGCTCGATCAGTTGCCGGATCTGCTGGTAGACGAGGATGCCGTTCGACACGGGCCCAGAAGCTAGCGACCCGGGGGGGCGATTTCCGCGGGCTCTTCGGGTCGCGCGCAGAAAACCATGCTGTCCTCTGGCCCGCGGGTGCAGGCTCGCTAGCCTCCTTGCCCCCAGAAGCCATGAACATCCACGAGTACCAGGCCAAGCAACTGCTGGCGAAGTATGGCGTGCCCGTCTCCAAGGGCATTCCCTGCACCAACCCGGACCAGGTCCAGAAGGCCTTCACGGACCTCGGCGAACCCCTCGCCGTGGTGAAGGCCCAGATCCACGCCGGCGGCCGCGGCAAGGCCGGCGGCGTCAAGCTGGTTCGCTCGGCCGCGGACGCCAGGGCGGTGGCCGAGAAGCTGATCGGCAAGCCGCTGGTGACGCACCAGACCGGTCCCGAGGGCCGCGTGGTGCACACCCTCTACGTCGAGGCCGGCTCGGACATCGACCGTGAGATGTACCTCGCAGTGGTGATGGACCGCGGCGCCCAGGCGCCCGTGGTGATCGCCGCGAAGGAGGGCGGCATGGACATCGAGGAACTCGCGGCGCACAAGCCCGAGGCCATCGCCCGCCACCGCATCCATCCCGTGAAGGGCGTGATGCCCTTCCAGCTGCGCGCGCTGTGCAAGCACCTCGGCCTCGCCGGGGAGCAGGCCAAGGCGGGCAGCAAGCTGATCGCCGCCCTGGTCAAGGCCTTCATGGACCTCGACTGCTCGCTGGCGGAGATCAACCCGCTCATCACCACCAAGGACGGCACGGTGAAGGCGCTCGACGCCAAGATGAGCTTCGACGACAACGCGCTGTTCCGTCACCCCGAGGTGGTGGCGATGCGCGACACGAACGAGGAGGACCCGAAGGAGGTCGAGGCGAAGAAGTTCGACCTCAACTACATCGCCCTCACCGGCAACATCGGCTGCCTCGTCAACGGCGCGGGTCTCGCCATGGCCACCATGGACGTGATCCAGCTCAAGGGCGGCATGCCTGCCAACTTCCTCGACGTGGGCGGCGGCGCCAACAAGCAGCAGGTCACGAATGCCTTCAAGATCCTGCTGAGCGACCCCAACGTGAAGGGCATCCTCGTCAACATCTTCGGCGGCATCATGAAGTGCGACGTGATCGCCGAGGGCGTCATCGCCGCGGCGCGCGAGGTCAAGCTCGCGGTCCCGCTGGTGGTGCGCCTCGAGGGCACCAACGTCGAGCAGGGCCGCAAGCTGCTCGCCGACTCGGGCCTCAACCTCCAGACCGCCACCTCGCTCGACGAGGCCGCGGAGAAGATCGTCAAGGCCGCCCGCTGAGCCCCAAGGAATCCAACCATGAGCGTACTCGTCAACGGAGAGACCAGGATCCTCTGCCAGGGCATCACCGGTGATGCCGGCTTGTTCCACACCAAGAACGCACTCGCCTACGGCACCAAGATCGTCGGCGGCGTGACGCCCGGCAAGGGCGGCCAGGTGGTCGAGGGCGTGCCCGTGTTCGACACGGTGCGCGAAGCCGTCAAGGCAACCGGCGCCACGGTGTCCATGATCTACGTGCCCGCGGCCTTCGCGGCCGATGCCATCTGCGAGGGCGTCGATGCAGGTCTCGACCTCGTCGTCACCATCACCGAGGGCATCCCGGTCGCCGACATGGCCCTGGTGAAGAACTTCGCCCAGGGCAGCAAGACGCGCCTGATCGGCCCGAACTGCCCCGGCATCATCACGCCCGTCACCGACAAGAGCGGCTGCAAGATCGGCATCATGCCGGCCTACATCCACAAGCCGGGCCGCGTCGGCGTGGTGTCGCGCTCGGGCACGCTGACCTACGAGGCCGTGTGGCAGCTCACCTCGGTGGGCCTCGGCCAGTCGACCTCGATCGGCATCGGTGGCGACCCGATCAAGGGCCTCGACTTCACCGACTGCCTCAAGCTGTTCCAGGACGATCCCCAGACCGAGGGCATCATCATGATCGGCGAGATCGGCGGCACGGCCGAGGAGGAAGCCTGCGAGTTCCTCCAGCAGTACGTGAAGAAGCCGGTGGTCGGCTTCATCGCCGGCGCCACCGCGCCTCCCGGCAAGCGCATGGGCCATGCCGGCGCCATTATCAGCGGCGGCAAGGGCACGGCGCAGGACAAGAAGGCGGCCATGGCGCGCGCTGGCGTGCACGTGTGCGACACGCCTTCGGTGCTCGGCGCCACGATGGCCAAGGTACTCGGCGTCCGTGCGTGAGATCCGCGGGGGCCTGACGGCGGAGGGGGCCTGACATGGCCCTCGTCCGCTGGTCGTCGGTGGCCGCGCTCGCTGTCGCGGCCCTCGTCCTGCTGGAGCCCCTGATGCCCTGGCTGCCCGGCTGGCTGCGTTCACTCGGCCTGCCCGCAGACCTGCTGCTGCGGGCCTGCGTGGCCGTGCTGGCCGTGCAGGTCCTCCTGCTCCTCGCCACGCAACAGCGCCTCGACCACGCGTTCTCCGGCGTCCTGCAGTCCTTCCAGGAGTTCCACCGGGCCCGCAAGGCCGAGGCGGAAGGGGGGCTGCAACCGTCGAAGCGCGAGGCCATCGGCCTCCTGGTCGCGGCCCTCGACAGCCCTGATCCCTCGATCCGCGCCTCCAGCCACGGCCACCTCGTGCGGATCACCGGCCAGGACCTCGGCACCGCGCCGGCGCCATGGCAGGAATGGCTCCGGGTCCAGCAGGGTTCAGGAGCCGGGAAGGCTTCGTGAAACCCGTGGAAATGACCTCCGCCCACTGGCGTTGGATCACTGGTTGGCCGACGATCCACGCCCGCTCCCCTTGGGAGCCCTGAAATCCGCTTCGAGGCACAGATGCTCGCGTTCCTCAATCACTGGGAGATCATCGCCGTTCTGGTGGTGGCTCTGCTGCTGTTCGGCAACCGCCTGCCGGGCATCGCCCGGTCCCTCGGCTCCTCCATCTCCGGCTTCAAGAAGGGCCTGAAGGAAGGCGATGCCAAGGACGAGTCCGCCCAGATCAAGGGCGACGGACCTGGCTCGCACTGAGCGGATCCCCGTCAGGGCGCGACGCCGGTCATCCGGGAGCCGCCCCGCAACGAACCGTCGAACCGTGACCGAAACCCTCCCCATCTTCGACCTCACCGCCATGGTCCGTCCGCAACTCGAGCGGATGAACCGCGAGCTCATGGCGGACATCGCCCCGGGCCACGAGGAGATGCGGCCGATGGTGGAGATGGTGGGTGCCTACCGCGGCAAGCAGCTGCGCCCGGCCCTCGTGTTCCTGGCCGGCATGGCGGTGCGCGGGACGGCCTCTGCCGACGACCTCCCTGCCGAGCACCTGCACGTCGCCAAGGTGGTCGAGTTGCTCCACACGGCAACGCTGGTCCACGACGACGTGCTCGATGGCGCGGCGATCCGGCGGCGCGTCGGCACCGTCAACGCCGTCCACGGGATCGAGGCCGCGGTGCTGCTGGGCGACTACATCTACGCCAAGGCCTTCCACATGGCCGTGCAGATGAGCGACCCCGCGTGCGCCCGCTGGCTCGCGGAAACCGTGCGCGTGATCTGTCAGGGCGAGATCACGCAGGGCCTGCACCGCTTCGACTTCCAGTGGTCCGAGGACCGCTACTTCGAGGTGATCGCCGAGAAGACCGCGAGCCTCTACGCAGCCGCCTGCCGCCTCGGCGCGCACTACGTGGGGGCCTCCGATGCCCGGCTGCGCGCCATGGAGGAGTACGGCCTCGAACTGGGCATCGCGTTCCAGATCGTCGACGACTGCCTCGACCTCGACGGGGACGAGACGGTCGTCGGCAAGTCCCTCGGCACCGACCTCTCCAAGGGCAAGCTGACCCTGCCGCTGCTGTACCTGCTGCAGCGCACCGAGAACGGCACGGAGCGGCTGCGCGCCCTCATGGGCCAGCCGGAAGGCGAGGCGCTGCGCCGCCTGCGCTCCTCCTTCCCGCTGGAGCATGCGATTGCGTATGCGATGGACGAAGCCCACCGGCGCATCGCCAAGGCCAAGGCCTGCCTCGCCGCCATGCCGGAGGGGCCTGCGCGCACCGCCATGCAGCGACTCGCCGACTTCGTGCTCACGCGCAAGGCCTGACCCGCCCGAAGGGCGACCCTTCCGGGAGTCCGGGTCGGCGGCCACCGTCCTCCGCCCGCCGGGGGGCCGCAGGCGCCTCCGCCCTCTTACCCATCTTTGCCTTGGCATTCGTCCTATATCCTGCCCACCCCATGAACTGCCGAACCCCTGCTGGCTGCACGCTGCTCGCGCCGGTCGTCCTTGCGCTCCTCGCCGGCTGCTCGACGGAAGAGCCCGGGCTCAGCGCGTCCCGCGAAGTCGCTGCGGCCAAGCGCCCGATCGTCTGGGGCGCCGACGACAAGACCCGCCTCATGCTGCCCGACATGTCGATGCGCGGCGGCGCAGGCAGCGGTTCTGCCGCACCGGCCTACCAGGCGCCCACGCCTGCAGGGTGGACGGAGTTGCCCGCCAACCCCTCGACCTTCCGCAACATGCTGTGGCAGGTGGGCGGTTCGCCAGAGGCCGAGTGCTACCTCACGGTGGCGGTCGGCGGTGGCCGCGACGCCAACCTGAACCGCTGGGTGAGCAGCCAGTTCGGCCAGACCGCCCTCACGCACGAACAGATCGAGGCGCTGCCCGCGCATCCGCTCATGGGCAAGCCGGCCAAGTTCATCGAGTTGCAGGGCACCTTCCAGAGCCGTTCGGGCCCGAAGGAGGACTACGCGATGCTCGGCCTCATCAGCGCCGAGGGCGATCGCGTCGACACGCTCAAGTTCACGGGACCTGCGGCCATCGTGCTGCGCGAGAAGGAGTCGTTCCTCCGCGTGGCGGCCGCCATCGAGCCCAAGCCGGCTGCCGCACCGGGCGCCGAGCCTGCGCCGCAGCCGGCGGAGCAGGCGCCGCAGCAGATGCCGAAGGACGCCGCCCACGCCGGCGCCGTGCAGCCTGCGGCCCCGCAGCAGGGTTTCGCCGAGTTCGCGGCGTCTGTCGTGCCCGAAGGCTGGCAGTCGCAGCAGGGCACCGGCATGAGGCTGCTGCGCTACCAGGCCGGCGAGAAGACCGAGGCCTACCTCGGCCGCATCGGCGGCGACCTCGCGGCGCTGCTCGACGTGTGGCGGGGCGAGATGGGCCTGCAGGCGATGGGACAGGCCGAGCGCGATGCGCTGCCGAAGGTCCCCATGCTCGGCACCGAAGCCGTGCTCCTCGAACTGCAGGGCGAGTGGCGCGGCATGAGCGGCGAGCTCAAGGATGCGGGCATGCTGGTCGCTGCGCAGAAGCAGGGCACCGGCGTCGTGTTCGCGAAGATGGTCGGCCCGGCCGCCACGGTGGCCGCGCAGAAGTCCTCGTTCCTCGCATTCTGTGCCGGACTGGAGCAGCAGTGACATGAGCGCCTCCGCAACCGCAGTCCCAGTCGCCGCGACGGCATCCCGCAGCCTCTTCGGCTCGGTCGTGGCCCTGCTGAGTTCCCTCGAACTCGCCGTGGTCCTGGTCGTGTACCTCGGCATCCTCACCTGGCTCGGCACGCTGGCCCAGGTGGAACTCGGCCTCTACCGCACGCAGCAGATCTACTTCGAGGGCTGGTTCGTGCCGATCCTCGGCGGCGTGCTGCGCATCCCCGGCGCCTACCCGGTGATGGCGCTCATGTGCGTCAACCTGCTGTTCGGCGGCATCGCGCGGTTGAACTGGAACTGGCGCAACGCAGGCGTGCTCATCACGCACATCGGCATCGCGCTCCTGTTCGTGCAGGGGTTCGTGAAGATGCACTACTCGACGAGCGGCCACCTGACGCTCTACGAGAAGCAGCAGGGTGCGAGTTTCGTGAGCTTCCACGACTGGGAACTCGCCCTGTACCAGCAGGACGGCGACACCGTGCGGGAGCGCGTGATCCCCTCGCCGGGCTTCAGGAAGGCGAGCGGGGTGGTGCCGGCGGTGTTCGGGTCCCCCGACCTGCCGTTCGCCATCGAGGTCCGCCACTTCCACGAGAACACCACGCCGATGCCCAAGGGACCGATGGTGCAGACCACGATGCCCGTGGTGAACGGCGTGTTCCTGCAGGTGGACGCGCAGGCGCCGGAGCGCGAGCGCAACATCGCAGGCTGCTATGCGACCATCCGCGGCGGCGCCAACAACCAGGTGCTCGCCGAGGGTGTGTTGTGGGGGCTGACCCGCGACCAGCGCCGGCACCCGTTCACCTTCGAGGTCGACGGTGTCCGCTGGGGCCTCGACCTGCGTCGCGTCACGCAAGACCTGCCCTTCAGCGTGAAGCTCGACCGGTTCGTGCGCGTGACCTATCCGGGCACCGAGTTGCCGAAGGAGTTCAGCAGCTACGTCACCGTCACCGACGAGCAGGGCACCAGCGAGTCCTCGCACATCTACATGAACGCCCCGCTCCGCAAGGACGGCTACGTGATGTACCAGGCCAGCTGGGGCCCTGAACGCGGCGGGCCGCCGTACTTCAGCCAGTTCGAGGTCGCGCGCAACCCGTCCGACCGCTGGTCGATCCTGTCCTGCGCCGTCATCGGCATCGGGATGACCATCCACTTCCTGCGCAAGCTGCTCAACTACATCCGCTCCGAGAACCTCAAGGCCGCGCACGCAAAGGCTGGTGCCGCATGATCCGCTTCCTCGCGCTGTTCCTCGCCTTCGCAGGCTCCCTCCTCGGCCAGCAGGAGCCGAGTTCGCACCGACGCGAGTCATGGGACCCGGAACTGGTTGCCGCCTTCGCGCGCATGCCCGTCCAGGACGACGGCCGCGTGAAGCCGCTGGCCACCGTCGCTGCCTACGACCTCTACAAGATCCACGGCCGCCGCGACATGAAGCTCGCGGACCGCAAGGAGACCCTGAGCCCGGTCGAGTGGCTGCTCGACGTCTGGTTCTACCCCGACCAGGCGGCCAACTACCCGCTGTTCCGCATCGAGAACGTGGCCGTCATGGCCACGCTGGGCATCGACAAGGACGTCAGGCAGTCCTTCAACTTCGAGTACCTGAGCTACCGCGAGCTGCTCGACGTCGCGGATCCGCTCTTCGACGCCGCCCAGAAGGCGCGCCAGAAGGAGCGCAGCGCGCAGTCCCCGGTGGAGGAACACATCCTCGAACTGGCTGGCCAGCTCAACCTGTACCACGGCCTGCACCAGCACTTCACGTTGCTGCGTTCGCCCTTCGCCCTGCAGTCCGACGAGCTCCGTCAGCTGTTCGGCGGCGCGGAGAAGGCGACGCTGCTGCAGATCCTCGCCAAGGGCACCGAGTTCGTCGAACTGCTCAAGAAGTACGCCGACGATGCCTCGAACCCGCAGGGCGGCAACGTGCTGCGCATCGCCGAGGCACTCACCAGCGAGGTGCAGCAGGATGCGGATCCCGCCGTGTTCCCGCCGGTCGCCCCGGTGGAGCAGCAGAAGCGCTGGGTCTCGCTGGGCGCCGTCATCGACGACGGCCTGAGGGGTCGGCTCATGCCGCAGCACCAGGCGATGCTCACCGTGCTGCACAACGCTCTGGTCGCCCCCGACGAGGCCGTCCGCAAGAAGGAGCTGATGGCGTTCGTCGAGTTCTCCCGTCAGGGCGCCTTCGGCCGCGGGGAGCTCGGCGCCGTCGACCTCGAGGCCAGCTACCACGAGCACAACTACCACTACAAGGCGCTGCACTGGTTCCTCACCGGCCTGCTGGTGGTGGGTGCGAGCTGGATGTTCCCGCGCAAGAAGTGGCTCTGGTGGGTGGCGCTGGTCGTCAACTTCGTGCCGCTCGGCTACCTGATCGCCGACCTCACGCTCCGCGTGCTGATCACCGACCGGCCGCCGATCACCAACCTCTACGACACCTTCCTCTTCATCCCGGCGGTGGGCGTCTTCGCCGCGCTGGTGACCGAGTGCATCAACCGCAAGCGGCTCGCACTGTCGGTGAGCCCGTTCCTCGGCGCGCTGTTCGTCATGCTGGCCCGCCTCTACGAGGTGAGCGACGGCAAGGACACGCTGCGCGAGATCCCCGCGGTGCTGCGCAGCAACTTCTGGCTCGCCACGCACGTGACCACGATCAACATCGGCTACGCCGCGGGCATGCTGGCTGCGTTCATGGGCACGCTCTGGCTCATGCTGCGGCTCCTGCGCGTGCGCGCCCACGATGCGGCCTTCTTCAAGTCGCTCACCCGCATGACCTACGGCATCACGGCCTTCGGCCTCGTGTTCGCCGTGGTGGGCACGATCCTCGGCGGCGTCTGGGCCGAGGACTCGTGGGGCCGCTTCTGGGGCTGGGATCCCAAGGAGAACGGCGCCCTCATGATCTGCCTCAGCATGCTCGCGATGCTGCACGCCCGCATGAGCGGGATGGTGAAGGACCACGGGTTCAACACGTGGGCGGGCTTCACGGGCATCGTCATCGCCTTCAGCTGGTTCCACGTGAACCTGCTGGAGGTGGGCCTGCACAGCTACGGGTTCAGCGGCGGCCTCAAGACCGGCGTCTGGACCTACTACGCGGTCCAGGCCGGCCTGCTGGTGGTGGGGGCCTTCGCCAAGCTGCTTCCTGAGCCGGGCGCCGTCCCGGCCAAGGGTGCGCAGCAGTCTGCAAACGCACTCGAGACCGCCTGAGGGCTGGTTGCCTCAGGGCAGGGTGAGCGGCTTGCCGTCCGTGCGCGTGGGCAACTGCGCGCGTGCCTCTTCGAGCCGCTCGCGGAGCAACTGCCGCAGCGCATCGGCCCGCCCCGGCTCGGCTGCAGCGAGGTCGCGCTGTTCCCAAGGGTCGTTTGCGAGGTCGTAGAGCTCGAAGCGGCCCTCGGCGTGGAACCACACGAGCTTGTGGTCGCCGCTGCGGATCGCGCTGTGCGCCCCGATGCCGGGCCCGGACGCGCCCCAGTGGTTGGGGTAGTGCCACAGCAGCGTGCGGTCGAGCAGGGGCTCCCCCGACAACGCGGGCAGCCAACTGCGTCCGTCGGGACAGCCACTCGGAGCACCTGCTGCCGTGCACAGGGTGGCGAAGAGGTCCTCGGCGATCACCGGCTGGTCGACCGTGGCGTTCGCC
>JBEATZ010000385.1:0-7976 GCA_041161695.1 Planctomycetota bacterium
CCTCGCCGCCCGCGCCGAGGTCGTGTTGCTGCTCGGCAGCTACCAGGATCCCGAGGTTGTTCCCGAACTCGTCGACCTGCTGCGGAGCGCGAAGGACCCGCTGCCCATCGTCGCCATGATCGAGGCAACGACCGGCAGCGAGTTCGCGTCCCGCAACGACCGGTTGCTCGTGCTCGAACAGTGGTGGCGCACCCAGCGCGAGCAGCCGCAGTGGCGCTGGCTGCTGATCGGCCTCGACCAGGCGAAGGTGAAGCACGCCCTGACCGCCGACC
This sequence comes from Planctomycetota bacterium, assembly GCA_041161695.1. Classification (GTDB taxonomy): domain Bacteria; phylum Planctomycetota; class UBA1135; order UBA1135; family UBA2386; genus JBEATZ01. The sequence goes on from JBEATZ010000385.1 coordinate 273, forward strand.
AGTTCCAGCCCGAGGGCAACCTTGCGCCGGTGCCGGAACTGGCGCGCCTGCTGCGTTCCGCCGAGGCGCCGAGGCACCGCATCCTCGCTGCTGCCGTGCTGCGCTCGGTGACCGGCCAGGACTTCGGCGCGGTCACGTCGATGACGCCCCAGGAGTCCCTTGATGCAATCGCCGCGCGCTACGTCGCGCTCCACGAGGCCGGGAGGGCCGCGGCTCGATGAAGGGTTCCTGGACGGTCCTTGCGGGTCTCGCCCTGCTGTTCGGCGCCTGCTTCACGGGGCTCCGGGCGAACTCCGACTTCCTCGCCGTCGAGGCCGAGCGCGACTTCGTGGCCGCTGCGGCGAAGGCGCACGGCGTGCCCATGGCCGAGGCCCTCGCGTTGCGGCTGGTACACGGAACGGACGAACCGGTGTCCGAGTTCGACGGCTTCTGCCGCCGCTATTCCGAACTCAAGCCGCTGCTGGGCGCCCCGCTCGCGGTCGTCGAGCTGAAGGGCGATCCCCTGACGGCGCGCGCTGCAGTGAGCGCCGGGGCCGGTGACACCGAGGCTGCGTGGGAGGCCGTGTGGGGCCGGCCCGAGGTGGTCGAGGGCGTGAAGTTCCTGTCCTGGCGCGATCGCTACGCAAAGCGGGACTCCGCACGCTCCTTCGATTGACCACCGGTCGATTGAGGAGCAACCGGCGCGAAGTATCGTTGGTCGCCCCATGACCGACGTAGCCGCCGTCAGCAAGCAGATCGAATCGGAGAGCAAGACGCTCCAGGACCTGCGCCGTGCCATGCACGACGTGATCGTCGGCCAGGACCATCTGGTCGACGGCCTGCTGGTGGCGCTGCTCGCGGACGGCCACGTGCTGCTCGAGGGCCTGCCGGGCCTCGCCAAGTCACTTGCCGTGTCGACGCTGGCGCAGGCGGTGGGCGGCAGGTTCCGCAGGATCCAGTTCACGCCCGACCTCCTGCCCGCGGACCTGATCGGCACGCACATCTACGACCCGCGCAACGCGAGCTGGTCGGTGCGCGAGGGGCCGCTGTTCGCCAACTTCGTGCTGGCTGACGAGATCAACCGCGCGCCCGCCAAGGTGCAGTCGGCGTTGCTGGAGGCGATGCAGGAACGGCAGGTGAGCCTCGCCGGCGACACGCGCCCGCTGCCCACGCCCTTCGTCGTGCTGGCCACCCAGAACCCCGTCGAGCAGGAGGGCACGTACCCGCTGCCCGAGGCGCAGGTCGACCGCTTCCTGCTCAAGCTGGTGGTGGGCTACCCCGACCGCCAGGACGAACTGCGCATCATCGAGCGCATGGGCGCCATCGGCAGCCGCATCGACGTGAAGCCGGTGACGAGCATCGAGGCGCTGATGCGCTGCCGCGCGCTGCTCGATGCGATCTACCTCGACGACAAGGTGAAGCGATACGTCGTCGATCTCGTGTTCGCCACGCGCGAGCCCGCGCAGGCAGGCCTCGGCAAGCTCGAGCCGCTCATCCTGTACGGCGCCTCGCCGCGCGCCTCGATCGCGCTCGTGCGCGCGGCTCGCGCCCATGCGTTCCTGCAGGGCAGGGGCTTCGTGACGCCGCAGGACGTGAAGGCCATCGGTCATGCCGTGCTGCGCCATCGCGTGCTCACCACCTACGAGGCGGAGGCCGAGGGCCTCACCAGCGAGGACGTGCTGCGGCAGGTCTTCGACACCGTCCCCGTTCCCTGAGCCGTACCACTCCCTTGAGCGCCGCCAACCGCTCCGCTGCAGCGCCGCTCGACCGCGACGCGCTCGCCGAGATCCGCAGGATCCAGGTCCGCACCGACCGCATGGTCACGGACGTCCTGGCGGGCGGCTACAGCTCCGTCTTCCGTGGTTCCGGCATCGAGTTCGAGGAGGTGCGGGAGTTCACCGAGGGCGATGATCCGCGCTCGATCGACTGGAACGTGACGGCGCGCACGGGCAAACCGCACATCAAGAAGTTCGTCGAGGAGCGCGAACTCACGGTGTTGCTGCTGCTCGACCTCAGCGCCTCCACGCGCTTCGGCACGCGCGAGCAAGGTGCTGCGGGCCGGCTGCGCACGGTGCGCGAGACGGCGGCGCTGTTCTGCGGCTGCGTGGCCTTCGCTGCCGCACGCAACAACGACAAGGCCGGGCTCATCGCGTTCACCGACCGCATCGAGCGCCACCTGCCAGCAAAGAAAGGCCGCGGCCACGTGCTTCGGCTGATCCGCGACGCCTACGCACAGGCGCCGGAGGGCAGCGGAACCGACCTCGCCGCAGCGCTCGAGTTCGCGGGCAGGGTGCAGCGCAGGCGTGCCGTTGTGTTCCTCGTGACGGATGCGCTCGCCGAGCTGCCCGGGCACGAGATGCGCGTGCTCGCAGGCCGCCACGACCTGGTGCTCGTGCGCGTGCGCGACCCGCGCAGCGAGCGGTTGCCGGCGGCAGGCCTGCTGCGGTTGCGGGACCTCGAGACCGGCGCCGAGCGCTGGGTGGACACTTCGAGCCGTTCGGTGCGCAGCGCATTCGAACAGTCCGTGGCCCGTGCGCGCGCGGTTGCCGACGAGGCCTGCAGGCGCGCCGGCGTGGACGTGCTGGACGTGTCGACCCACGGCAGCGTGGCCGATCCCATCGTGCGCTTCTTCCGCATGCGCGAGCGCCGCGGAGCGCACCGATGAAGCGCGCAACCACGCTGCTGGTCGCGTGCGCCGTGTTCGCCGGTTGCGGCGAGCAGGCCGCGCCGTGGCCCGAGCCGCCGGTCGGTGCGCAACTCGGCGTCGTCGCCCGAGCGAGCGCCACCGAGGTGGCGTTGCTGGAGCCATTCACCGTCGAGGTGGATGTCTGGCGGCGCGATGGCATCGAGGTCGAGTTCTCGCCGGCCGTGCCGAAGGGCACGGAGGGCACGGTTGCCATGGGCGCCACGGAACCTGCCGGTCCCGGTGCATGGCAGCGCACGGTGCTGGAGCTGCGGGCAACGGCGCTGCCGGGCGAGTTGGTGGTGCCGCCCTTCGAGGCGAAGCAGAGGGACGGCGAGGCCGTCGCGGCAAGCGAGCCGATCCGCATCACCATCCGCTCGGTTCTGGAAGGGCACGATGCCGCAATCGAGCCGCCGGCCAGCCTGCTCGATGCGCCTGCCAGCGCGTGGCCATGGTTCCTTGCCGCGGGCCTGCTGGCTGCAGGCGGGTTCGTGGCCGCGCGCCTGCTGCGGCCTGCCCCGCCGGCGCCGCCTCCTCCTGCCACGCCCCTGCCGCCGCACGTCCTTGCCCTGCGCGAGATCGAGAAGGTGCGCGGCATGCCGCGCGCGTCGCCTGCACAGGTCGATGCCTTCTACGTGGCGCTGTCCCGGGTGCTGCGCGTGTACGTGGAGGGACGGTTCGGCCTGCACGCACCCGAGCGCACGACCGAGGAGTTCCTTGCCGAGGCCGAGCGCCACGGCGGCATCCCGGTCGAGCAGCGTGCTGCGCTGCGGCGCTTCCTGCAGGCCTGCGACCTCGTGAAGTTCGCCGGCGCGGTCCCGGACGAGGCCGAGCACCTCGATGCCCTGCTCGTGGCCACGGCCTTCGTGAACGCCACGATCCCCGTCGAGGTCCCGGCAGCACCCGTCCAGGCAGGGGGGCCGGCATGACCACGTCCGGGCTCACGTTGCTCGACCCGTGGCTGCTCGCGAGCCTGGTGCTCGTGCTGGGTGCCTGCGTGTTCCGCCTGGTGCGCCGCAGGGCGGCGCTGCCGGCTGCCTCGCTGGCGTCGTTCGAAGGCGTGCCCGTGACGCTGCGGCAGCGCCTCGTGGCCCTGCCCGGGGCGCTCCTGCTGCTCGGCGGCGTGCTGCTGTGCGTCGCCCTCGCCCGCCCGGTCGAGCGCGAGGTGGTGCCCATCCGCGAGGCGGGCGTCGACGTGCTGCTCGCCGTCGACGTGAGCTCGTCGATGCGCACGAAGGACATGGCATCGGGCGGCGAGATGATGCGCGTCGATGCCGCCAGGTCCCGGGCGGCCGACTTCGCCCGCGCTCGTGCGACCGACCGGGTCGGCCTGCTCACCTACTCGGCCTTCGCCGAACTCACCTGTCCGCCCACGCTCGACGAGCGCGCCCTCGGTGCGTTCATCGAGGCCATCCAGCCCATGCCGGAAGGTTCGCCGCTCGACGGCACCGCCACCGGCACCGCACTCGCCAAGGCCGTGCGCGTGCTCGAGAAGAGCGAGGCGGAGAGCAAGGTGGTGGTGCTGCTCACCGACGGACAGACGACGGTGCGCGACGTCGACCCGCTCGATGCGGCCAAGCTCGCGGCCGACAGCGGCATCCGCGTGCACACGATCGGACTCGGCAACGGCATCCCGAGCCCCTTTGGCGGCTGGGTGGCCGTCGACTTCACCGAACTGGAGCAGGTCGCGAAGGCCACTGGCGGCCGGTTCTTCGCCGCGCAGAGCGACGCCGACCTGGCGAAGGTCTACGAGGAGATCGACCGGCTCGAGAAGGCGCCGATCGAGGACCCGCGGTACCGCACCGTGGATCGTTTCGAACTGCCGCTGCTCGCGGGACTGCTGGCCCTCGCACTGTCGCTGTTGCTGGAACTCGGCTGGCTGCGAGGTGCCCCGTGAACGGCCTCGCCTGGACGCGTGCCGAACTCTGGCCCCTGCTGCTGTTGCTCGTCCCGCTCGCTGCGCTGCTGTGGTGGCTGTTCACGCGCCGCGCGCGCGGCATGACTGCCTACGGCGCGGTGTTGCAGGGCACCATGCCCACGGCGCTCGGCCGCTCGGTGCGACTCACCGCCATCGCTGGCCTCGGCCTGCTCGCCTGGATGGATCCCCGCTGGGGCGAGGAGTCCGTGGTGGTGGAGCGCCGCGGCCTCGACCTCGTGCTTTGCGTCGACGTATCCCGGTCCATGCTCGCACGCGACCTCGAACCCACGCGGCTCGCGCGCGCGACGGCCGACATCCGCGCGGTGCTCCCCGAGCTCTCGCGCGGCGACCGCGTCGCGCTGGTGGCGTTTGCCGGCCGCGCGCGGCTGATGATCCCGCTCACGCACGACGTGGACTCGTTCCGCCAGCTGCTGGGCGAACTCGACACCGATGCCGTGGCCGTGGGCGGTTCCGACCTCGCCGCGGCGCTGGAGAAGGCGCGCGAGTGCATCACGGGCGACCCGGCAACCACGGCCGTCATCCTGATGACCGACGGCGAGGACCTCGGCGGTGCCGGTCGTGCTGCTGCCGCCAGGCTCGGCGGCGAGGGCATCGCCATCCATGCCATCGGCTACGGCTCGGCGCGCGGCAGCAAGATCACGGTGGTGGAGCAGGGCAGGGAGCGGTTCCTCGTCGACGAGTCCGGCAAGGAGGTCGTGAGCACCATGGACGAGGCAGGCCTCACGGCCATCGCCACGGCGAGCGGCGGCGAGTTCCTGCGCGCGGACAGCATGGCCCTCCCGCTCCGCCAGCTGCACGAGTTGCGCATCCGGCCATCCGTGCAGCGGAGCTACGATGCCGGCGAGGAACTTGGACTCACGCCCCGGTACCAGTGGCTGCTGCTGCCGTTGCTGTTGTTGCTCGCATGGGAGATCCTTGCACGCGGAGGTTCTGCACGATGAAGACCCTGGCCCTCCTGCTGCTGCTCCCGGTCGCCGCCCTCGCGCAGGACGGCGGGGAACCGCGCGCACGCACGCTGTATGCCGAAGGCCGGCACGCGGAGTCCATGGCTGCGTGGCAGGAACTCATCGCCCGTGAGGGCGACCTGCCGCACCTGCTGGCCAACCTGGCGCTGAGCGCGCTGCGGGCGGGCGAACTGCAGGAGGCGCAGAGCGCAGCGGACCGCTACGCCGCGGTGGCCGGCGCGGAGCTGCGCAAGGGGTTCCACCAGGGCCTGCTCGGCAGCATCCGTTTCGAGGAGTCGCTGGCGGCCGAGAAGGCCCCGCAGTCGCCGATGGGCAATCCGCTCGAACCGCTCGAGCAGGCGATTGCCCGCGCAGAGTCCGCGCGCGCGCACTTCGTCGAGGCCACCGGCGCGTCCGATGCCGGCCCCGAGGCGCGGCGCAACCTCGAACGCACGCTGCGTCGCCTCGCCGAGTTGCAGCAGAAGCTCGAGGAGGCGAAGGACAAGCAGGAGAAGAAGCAGTCCGGCAAGGACGAGAAGCAGCAGCCCAAGGAGGGCGAGCAGAAGCCCGAGGACCAGCAGAAGGAGCCGGGCGACGACAAGAAGGGCGAGGAACAGCAGCCCTCGCAGCCCGACCAGAAACAGGACCCGAACGACCCGAACAAGCCGCAGCCGCAGAAGACCGAGGACAAGGGCCAGCAGGCTGGTGAGGAACCGCAGCAGGACCAGGCGAAGCCGCAGCCGCAGGCTGACCCGCAGCAGCAGGGCCAGCCCCAGCCCGGCGAACCGAAGCCCCAGCCCCAGCGCAGCGACGCCCCTGGCGAACAGCGCGAGGGCATGGAGCTGTCGCCCGAGGAGCGGCAGCGCATGTACGCCGAACTCGACCGCCTCGAGAAGCTGCTCAAGGAGTACCGGGCGCGCGCCGCGAGGCAGCGCGCCGGAGGACGTGACTGGTGATGCGAGCGATCGTGAGCCTGGCCATTTGCCTCGTGTTCGCGGCCGCCGCGGCCGCGCAGGAGAAGCTCTCCGTGCGCGGTCCCGATCCAGCCACCGTGCGCCTCGGCGACGCGAGCCGGGTCGAGTTGGTGGTGGAGGGGCGCAGCTCCGCCCCGCGCGCGCCGCAGCTGCCGACCGTCGACGGCCTCGAACTGGAGTGCTCGCCGCCGGCGCGGCAGTCGTTCAGCTACTTCGACGGCCGCACGATGGTGGAGCAGTTCTCGGTGCGCTTCACGATCGGCATCCGGCCGCAGCGCGAGGGGTCGTTCACGATCCCGCCGATCGCGATCTGGACCGGTACGCTGGAACAGCGCACGCCCGAACTGCGCCTCGAGGCGGTGAAGGACCTGCGCGGCGAGGAGTTCGGCTACCTGCTCGTCGAGCCCTCTCCAGCCCGCGTCTACGTGCACGAACCGATCCGCATGAAGGTCGAGTTCGGGGTCGATGCAGGACTCAGGCCCGTCCTCGACCGTGCCTCCAACGGCGCGCGGTACGTCGACTTCGAGGTGCAGGCGCCGTGGCTCACGGACCTGGAGGGCGCCGTGGTGGTCAACGAGCCCGAGCCCCAGGGCAATCGCGTCCAACTCGTGCTCAACCGCATGCTGCAGTCCGGCACGTACGAGCAGCAGTACCAGCGCGAAGGCCGGCAGTGGCAGCGCTTCACCTTCGAGCGCACGTACCTGCCCACGCGCCCGGGCAGGCTCGAACTCGCAGCGCCGCTGCTGCGCTACAACGTGCTGGTCCGCGAGGGGCGGCAGGCGGAGAACTTCTACGTCTACGGCAAGCCGCTCGTCGTCGAGGTGCTGCCGATCCCGGTGGAGGGCAGGCCGGATCCGTACTTCGGCGCCGTGGGGCGGTTCACGATCGATGCGCAGGTGGACCGCGACACCGTGAAGGTGGGGGGCACCGTGCGCGTGACCGTCTCCATCCGCGGCTCCGGCAACCTCGAGTTCTTGCGCGTGCCCGCGCTGGACGACCTGGCGGGCTTCCACAAGCTGGGGCAAACCGAGTCGCGCAAGCCCGGCGAGGTGGTGGTGGACTACGACCTCACGCCGCTGGTTGCAGAGATCACCGAGATCCCGGCCATCGCGTGGAACTGGTTCGACACCACGCCCGGTGTCGAGGCCTTCGTGGCGGCCCGCACCAAGCCGATCCCCCTGCACG
>JBEATZ010000399.1:0-2619 GCA_041161695.1 Planctomycetota bacterium
GCGACGAGTTTTGGCGTCTCGTGCACGTCCTCGGCAGGGACCCCCAAACTCGAGCCGCTCCAGATGCCGTGGATCGGTGGCGTGGCACAGTTGAAGCTCTCTGGCGTTCCAGCCTCGCGCCCCTGGATCCTCGCGATCGGGCTGTCGAGCACGAACTACTGGCACCTGATCCTGCCCGCGCAGCTGAGCTCCTTTGGCATGCCCAACTGCTGGATCTACACGGACATCCTGGATTCGTATGCGATGAGCACGACCACGGGTTCCTGTCGCTGGAGCATGACCATTCCCAACGTCCCAGCGCTCGCGGGCCTGCAGGTGTTCCATCAGGGCTACGTCAACGACCCGATGCGCAACGAGCACGGCTTCGTCTCGACCAATGCGGTGTCCCTCGTGCTGGGCACGACGCTGTGAGCGAGCACGGTCCCGCGCTCAGCCCGGGACCATCCAGCCGAACGCGTGGGCCTGCAGCCAGACGAGCACGCCCACGAGCACGGCGAGCGCGAGGCTGTGCCAGAACACCGCGCGCAGGATCGTGCCTGCAGTCGGCGCACCGGCGCCACCCTGGGTCGCCGCCTGCGCCACGACGATGCTCTGCGCGTCGATCATCTTGCCCATCACGCCGCCAGAGCTGTTGCTGGCGCAGGCGAGCACCGGTGACATGCCGACCTGTTCGGCCGTGACCTTCTGCAGGTTGCCGAACAGCACGTTGGACGACGTGTCGCTGCCGGTGAGCGCGACGCCGAGCCAGCCGAGGAGCGGCGAGAAGAACGCGAACCATGCACCCGTGGCCGCGAAGGCGAGGCCCATGGTGGTGTCGGTGCCCGAGAAGCGCGTGGTGAATCCGAGCGCCAGCATGAGCGCGATGGTGAGGAGCGACACGCGCACGCGCACGAGCGTGCGCCACCAGGTGCGCGCGATGCCGGCGGGAGGCACGCCCAGCAGCAGGCCCGACAGGATGCCCGACAGCAGCAGGGCGGTGCCAGTCATCGCGAGCAGGTGGAAGCGGTAGGTGCCGTCCTCGGGCACCGGCACGGCGCCCGCCACGGGCACGACCGCGCCGTCCACCACGGCCACGTGCAGCTTGTGCACGACGCCCTGCACGTACGGCACGGCAGCCGTCCAGTTGCCGGCGGCCTTGAGCCACGCCTCGACGGGCTGCACCTTCCACGTGGCCACGAAGGCTGCGAGCAGGATCCACGGCAGCCAAGGCCGCAGGCCGGCCTCGCGTGTGGCTCGGGGCGCCGCGAGCTGCCTTGCATCCGCAGGCCGCCAATGGCGCAGCAGCAGCACGAGCGCGCCCATCGACGCGACCGAGGCCGCGATGTCGACGAGCCACGGTCCGTGCAGGTTGCTCACGAGGAACTGCACGATCCCGAACGAGGCGCCGGTGACGAAACACGCAGGCCACACCGCGCACATCGCGCGCCACCCGCTCATGGCCGCCACCAGCCAGAACGGCACCAGCAGCGAGAAGAACGGCAGCTGCCTGCCGACCATCGCGCTCAGGTCGTGTACGTCGAGGCCGGTGACGGTGGCCAGCGTGGTGATGGGGATGCCCACCGAGCCAAAGGCGACCGGCGCGGTGTTGCCGATGAGTGCGAGCTTGGCCGCCTCCAGCGGGCGGAAGCCGAGTCCCACGAGCATGGCGCCGCTGATGGCCACCGGCGCGCCAAAGCCCGCGCAGCCCTCGACGAATGCGCCGAATGAGAATGCAATGAGCAGCGCCTGGATCCTGCGGTCGGCGCTCAGGCCCGCCACCTGTTCGCGCATGCGGTCGAAGCCGCCCGTGTCCACGGCGAGCTGGTACACGAACACGGCGTTGAGCACGATCCAGCCGATCGGGAACAAGCCGAACGCGGCGCCGAAGCCCGCGCTGGCGAGCGCGCTCGCGGCAGGCATGCCGAACACGAACACGGCGAGAGCGAGGGCCGTGAGCAAGCCGCACAGCGCCGCGAGGTGCGCGCGCACGTGCGCGAAGGCGAGCAGGCCCAGCAGCAGCACGACCGGCAGGCTCGCCACGAGCGCCGACAGCGCGAGGGACCCGAAGGGGTCGTGGTCCTGGACCCACTGCATGGCGCCTCCCGTACTGCACGGCTGCGGGTGTTCCCAGCCGAAACCGCGCCCACCACCGCGCGCGGCCGCGAGCCCGTGGGGGACCGCGGCCGCGGCGCGCCCGACCCGGAGGTCAGGTGGTCACGAACCAGACTGGATCAGAAGGCGCGTTCGCCCGAGATGATGCGGCCGTAGTTCGAGAACTGGATGCCCAGCGCGTTGGCGGTGGGCTGCAGCACGGCGGCCTGCTCGTAGAGCGGGATGCCGCGCAGGCTCACGTTGGCCGGGTACAGGCTGTCAAAGCGCGCCACACCCGCGCCGTCGGCGATGCCGACGAAGGTGCTGGCCGGGTCGACGTTGAGCACGCAGCCGCCGGCGCCGAACGAGGTCAGGTCGAGGGGCAGGGGCAGGGTGCCGTTGGCCAGCGTGTTGCTGAGGCCCTGCAGCAGGAACATCGGCGTGTTGGCCGGGCAGTTGTTCACCCTGCGGGTGAACAGCGTGCCGAGGGTCGGGCGCTCGCTGGTCCAGTCGAGGGCGATCGTCGGGAAGGGTGCGACGCCGCAGGTG
>JBEATZ010000486.1:0-6031 GCA_041161695.1 Planctomycetota bacterium
GGCGATCAAGCTGCATGGCGCGGGAAGGGAGAAGACGATCATCGACGGCGAGAACCGCACGGACCTGACCTCGTTGGGTCAGGTGCGCGTGGTTGCCGCAGGCGACGTGGAGGTCTCTGGATTCACCATCACCCGCGCTGGCCGCCCAGGTGCAGCTGGGGACTACGCGGCGATCTACACCGAGTCCTCGGTCGCCGGGGTCACCTACGACATCCACCACAACCGGGTGATCGAAGTCGGAGAACCAGACAACCCTGCAAGTCAGTTCAGGGGCCTGGGGTTTCTCGCGGGGCCGGGACTCCAGGACCTGGACTTCCACCACAACGACATCTCCCGCACCACCTACGTGGGGGTTCTTTGCCAGGCCCATGTGGGCCCGCAGACGATCCGCGACAACGTGCTGGGCGGGGCGATCGTTGGAACCTCTGATGGTCTCATTGTCAGCGTGGGCACCGGCAGTGGTCCCGTGCGCATCCTGCGCAACTCCATCGACATGGGCACGCCGCAGGTCAACCCGGGGTTCCCTTCCGGCATCACCGTGCTTGGGGAAGGTGTCGACGATGTCGAGATCGTCGGCAACACGATCTACGACATCATCGAGAATCGCCGCGGGATCCTACTGGTTGGTGACGAGGCCCCTATTCGGGGCGCGGTCATCGCCAACAACCGCATCTTGGGCGCGGGCGGCTACACGGGCATCACCGTCTGGGGGGGATGCGAGGACACCGCGGTCGAGAACAACCTGATCACCGGCATCACCGAGCTTGCCTCGAACACGCCGGGAACCAACGGCGGCATCCGGCTTCGCGCCTTTCCAGGCATTGCCGCCACTCCGGTGCGCACCCGGATCATGGGCAACACGATCGAGGCGCTGCGCGGCATCAGCGTGGAAGCGACTTCGAGCTCGAACCAGATCTACGGCAACCGCATCCGTGCGCTCGACTTCCCGGCGGTCCAGCTGGGTGCCGCCACGACCCTCAACCTCGTCGGCAACAACGTCCTCCGCACGCCTGCACAGCGGGGCAATGCCGCGGTGCTGGACCAGGGCACGTCGAACACGGTGGCCCTGAACCGCTGACTCCTGCGTCAGGAAGGTGTGGGGACTCCGCTCAGAGTCCCTGCACCGACGCGGCGAGTTCCTTCAGTCCCTTGCGCAGCAGCCGCTCGATGAGGTGATGGTCGCTGTCTCGAGCCCGGGCGGCTGCAGTGCGGGATCAGGACGCGTGGAACACGTTGGTCCTCGACTGCCTGTCACGGGGCGACCGCTGCTTCCGCGGCCGCTCGGTCCGGATGGGTCGGGATGAACCTGGGGAAGCCACTGGCCTCGAAGAGCTCCGCGACCATCTTCTGCAGGCCGCAGACCAGGAAGCGGACCCCGCCAGCCTGTGCGGCGCGCGCACCGATCAGGAAACTCCTCATACCGGTGCTGGAGACGTACGTGAGGCCTGCGCAATCGACGATCAGGGCACGGCCGCGGGCATCCGCCACGGCGGCCTCGAGCGCTCGCAGGAAGCCGCTGGACGTGGTGAAGTCGAGCCGTCCTCCAACCGACATCACGAGCATCCGGTCGCTGCTCTCAGTGCTCACCTGCATGGAAAACGAGATCCTGTTGCTGCCCGACTCCGGGCTCGGGAACGAAGTGCGCCCGTTGCAAGGTAGGCGCACCAAGGGAACTTACCAGATGCGACGGACCCGGCTTCGGGCACGGAAAGCCCTGTCGCAAGTCGGGTGCGGCTACGTTCGGCATCCGGCGCCTCGCGGTCGGCAGGAGGCTGCATTATCGTGCCGTGCTCACCATCAGCCGATCGCATCGCACGCCGGAGGAGGCACATGACCCATCAGGTATCCAACTTCGAGCAAGAGGTTGTCGCCGCATCCCGGCGCGTTCCAGTCCTCGTGGACTTCTGGGCGGAGTGGTGCACCCCGTGCAAACCCCTGTTCCGGGTGCTGGAGGACCTGGTGGAAGCGGGTGGAGGGAGCTTTGTCCTGACCAAACTGGACGTGGAGGCGAACCGCGAACTTGCGAGCCGTCTTGGCGTGACAAATCTCCCCGCCATAACGCTTTACCGAGATGGAGAGGAGGTCGACCGCATGGTGGGAACCATCTCCAAGTCGCAGGTTCGCGCGTTCCTGACGCGTCACCTGCCCGGATGGGACGCTGCGGTGCCGGACCGTGGCCCTTTCCAACCCTAGGACGCGTCCCCAGGCAAAAAAGTCGATCCACAGTCCGAGGGGCTTGGTAGATTCTCCAGCGACGCGGGCTCGTGTGAGCCCTGCAGACCCGCACTACCGACAGGAGAGAATCTCATGAGCCACAAGGAACTTCTGAACCAGTTCGACACCGCGATCCTGGACCTGGCTGCAGGCGCGCTCGCCGTTGGCGTCCACTGCGGCGACGACGAGGAGTAGTCGGCAACCGGCCGTCCGGCGCAGCATGCGCCCAGGCACGGTCGGTTCGAAGGCGACGACGCCAAGGGCAAGGGGTGCAGGGCAACCAGCCCGCGCCTCGGAGCCAGTGGGTCGTCGCCAACTGCTGGAAGCCCTCCGTGCCTCAGGGGACGATTTCCGAGGCTCATGCCCGTGTTCGCTGTCCGGGCGCATCCTTCGCGCATGCGAGGAACCGCTCCGCACGGTCCGGACCGACAACCCCCTCAAGCGACGCTCGACGTGATTCGCCGCGTACGCACGATCGAGGAGACGCTCGGACTCGCGCTCCAGGTCTCCGACCTCTGTGGCATCACTGAAGTCACGGACCTGACTGCACTCGATGATCTGGGGGTCGCGGTGGTCGCGTGCGTGCGGCCGAACTCCAGGTCGGATGCGGTCACCTTCGGCAAGGGTCGAAGTGCCGTGGAGGCCGAGGTTGGCGCGCGGATGGAGGCCTTGGAGTTCCACTGCGCAGAGCCCGGGAACAACTGCGTTCCGGTAGCAGCCTTCGTCGGGCTGCGGGAGTTCTCGGAGCGTGCACAGGCGAAGGTGGAGGACTTCATCCCGCTCGCGAGTGCCAGCCACTCGAGTGGCGACGGCGTGGCCGTCGTGCCTGCCCGAAACATCGAAACCGGGCAGGACACGCTCGTACCGGCGGAACTCGTGTTCCGGCCGGCACCGCCGCACGTACCCCGACTCTTCGGCAGTTCCACGAACGGATTGGCCTCGGGGAACAGCCTGGAGGAGGCCTCGGCCTGCTCGCTCATGGAGTTGATCGAGCGCGACATGTGGTCGCTGGAACTGGCGCGCCAACGGTCGCGATGGGTTGACCCGATCAGCCTGCCGGCGGAATCACGCGCAGTGTGTGAGCGGATCCACGAGCGCGGCCTCGGTCTCAGCGTGCGTTCGGTCGTCAATGACTACGGGTTGCCGTTCTTCTCGTGCTTCCTGTACGACCCCGGGAATCTCGTTCTCGCCGCGTTCAACGGTGGTTGGGGATGCTCGTTTGATCCGGAGCAGGCATTGATGCAGGCCCTCATGGAAGCCGTGCAGGGACGCATCGGGATGCTGTACGGCGGCCGGAAGCCGCGGCTGCCGGCGGGAGTGCGTGCGGAGGACGTTGCGTCCACCCTGCGCGAGCAGGTCCGCAAGGTGGAGGATCGGAGTTCGGCCATCGTGTTCTCGGACGTGCTCGGTGAGCCCTTCGCGGCCAGTGATCGACCGCTCGACAAGCTCCTGTCCGTCCTGCGGCGATCCTGTGATGCGCCCGTGCACCGGGTCGCACTGACCGACGAACGAGAATCGCTCCAGGTCACCCGTCTCGTGGTGCCCGGCCTGGAACACCACCGGGTGGGCCGTGCGAGGATCGGCCGCCGCCTGAAGCAGGCGCTTCACGATGCCGCGATGGAGAGGAAGGGCCGATGAGTCGGCGTGCCTTGCCGGACGGGATGACTCCGGACGACCCACTGGGGCGAGCGCGTGCGTTCCGGATCCGGGTCAGGGGCGTCGTGCAGGGGGTTGGGTTCCGACCGATGGTGTGGCGCATTGCCACCGAAGAGGGGCTCGAGGGTCACGTGACGAACGACGGTGCAGGGGTGCTCATCCTTGCGTGCGGGCCGGTTGTGTCCGTGAGCAGGATGATGGAGCGCATCCAGAGCGAGGCTCCTGCCCTCGCCAGGATCGAGGCGGTCGAAACCGAGGAAGTGGCCGAGTTCACCGGTCCGGAGGGCTTTTCGATCCACACCAGCGAGACAGGTGAGAACCGGACGCGAGTGACCGCCGACGCATCCATCTGCGAGGAGTGCCTGGCGGAGATCACCGACCCGAAGCAGCGCCGGTACCGCTATCCGTTCGCCAACTGCACGCAGTGCGGCCCGAGGTTCTCCATCGTCACCGAGGTGCCGTATGACCGCGCGCGTACGACCATGGCCGCGTTCCCGATGTGCGAGGCATGTCGCGCGGAGTACGAGAACCCAGCGGACCGTCGCTTCCATGCGCAACCGATCGCCTGCGCGGACTGCGGGCCGCGCGTTTGGCTCGAATACAGCGAGGGCAAGCAGTGTCCTGTGCAGGATGACGGGGATGCCGACGTGCTCCAGGTGGCCGCAAAACTCCTGCGCTCAGGATCCATCCTCGCCATCCGCGGATTGGGAGGGTTTCACCTCGCATGCGATGCCACGAACGCCGAGGCCGTGTCGCGCCTCCGCGCGCGCAAGAAGCGCTTCGGCAAGCCGTTTGCCCTCATGGCGCGCAGCATCGACGTGATTCGGCGCCACTGCTCGGTCTCCCCCCAGGAAGCCGCGCTGCTGTCGAGCGCGCCGACGCCGATCGTCGTCCTGAAGGCCGATGGTCCTGAGGCCCTCCCTGACGCGCTCGCGCCCGGCCTCGACAGCCTGGGTTTCATGCTGCCGTACACGCCGCTGCATGTCCTGCTGATGGAGGGCATGGATCAGCCGCTCGTGATGACCAGCGGCAACCTCTCGAACGAGCCCCAGGTCACGGTCGCTGGCGAGGCCCGGCACCGGCTGGGCGGGATTGCGGATGCGATCCTCATGCACGACCGTGAAATCGCGAACCGAATCGACGACTCCGTCGCGCGTGTGGTTGGGGGCGAACCCCGGATGCTGCGCGTGGCCCGCGGCTACGCGCCCGCAGTGTTCCCGCTCCCCCCGGGATTCGACGGGGCGCCGGACCTGCTCGCCTACGGTGGCGAACTCAAGTCGACGTTCTGCCTGCTGAAGGACGGGGCTGCAGTCCTCTCACAGCACCAGGGTGACCTGGAGGATGCTGCGACCTTCGACGACTTCCGGCACAACCTGCGCCTCTACCAGGAAATGTACGACCACCGGCCGCGACTCCTGGTTGCCGACATGCATCCCGAATACGTCTCGGCAAAGCTCGCGCGCGAGGCTGCGACCGTCGCGCAACTTCCCCTCGAGGAAGTGCAGCACCACCATGCCCACGTGGCGAGTTGCATGGCGGAGAACGGCCTGCCGCTCGACACGCGGGCCGTGCTGGGGGTCGCCATCGACGGACTGGGATTCGGAGACGACGGCAGCATCTGGGGCGGTGAGTTCCTCATCGCGAACTACCGGACGTCACGAAGGGTCGCCAGCTTCTCGAAGGTCCCCATGCTGGGCGGAGTGCAGTCCATCCTGCAGCCATGGCGGAGTACCTACGCCCACCTGTGCGCCGCCCTTGGATGGTCGGAGGTCAGGGCGAGGTATCCCGAACTGGAACTGGTCCAGGCCCTGCAGGCCAAGCCGCTGGCGATCCTCGACCAGATGGCCGTGCGCGGCGTGAACTCTCCGCTTGCGAGTTCGTGCGGTCGTCTCTTCGATGCGGTCGCGGCCGCGGTCGGCATCTGCAGAGACCAGGTGACGTTCGAGGGGCAAGGCGCGATGGAACTGGAGGCCCGGGCGGAAGCGTGGATGCTGCATCGACGGGAGCCCGAGATCCCTTATCCCTTCGCGGTATTCGGTCCAGCCGAAGCGAGGCAGGGGCTGCTCGACCCGACTCCGATGTGGAACTCCCTGCTGGACGACTTGCAGGACAAACGACCGATTGGCCAGATCGGTGCGCGGTTCCACCTGGGACTGGCAAC
>JBEATZ010000415.1:0-2689 GCA_041161695.1 Planctomycetota bacterium
AGCTCGGCCCCGCCGAGGTCTGCGAGCTGCAGGCCATGGTGCGCCAGGTGCTGTGCGGCAGCCACCTGCTGCGGTTCGTGGCCGAACTGCTGCAGGCGACGCAGCCCACCGCCAAGGAGACCGGGCGCTACGTGCGCTTCGGCGCGAGCGCGCGCGCCGGCCAGGCCATCGTGCTGGGCGCCAAGGTCCACGCCCTGCTGGCGGGGCGCGCAGCCGTCGAGCGCCAGGACCTGGAGACGTGCCTGCTGCCGGCGCTCCGTCACCGCGTGCTGCTCAGCTTCGAGGCCGAGGCGGAAGGCCTGCGGGTGGCCGACCTGCTGCCGCGCTGGACCGCGGTGGCCGAGAAGGTCTTGCGCTAGCCCGCATCGCGCGCTGGACGCGGCGGATGCCCAATCAGGGCAAATCGCCCGCATCGGGAACCGCTCCTGTCCCAGAACGGTCTTTCCGCAGGCCTTCCCCAAGTTTTCTTCAGGCCTTGGAAACGATTTCACGCGCCGATCGTCCACTCAGTGCATGGGACGAGAGGTCCCGGTTGCTTGGCGGCACCTGTCTGCAGGGATGAGTGCCGCCCGCTTACGAGAGGGCATTCGCAGCCGAGACCCTTCGAGTGGCTGGTGGTCCTGGGAGAGGACCACCAGCCGCTCTTTTTTTCATGGCAGGATCTTGGCGAGTTCCCTGCCCATGCCAGCGGACTCCGACTGTATTTCGCCCCCGCCGAGCCTAACCTCGCGGCGCCCATGAAACCCAGTTCCGATGCCGACCGCGCGTACCTGCAGCAGGCCGATGCCCTGATGGACGCCGTGCAGGCAACTCTCGACCGCTTCGACCCGGACGAACTGGAAGCCGACACGGCCATCGGCGTGCTCAAGATCCGGTTTGCCGACGGGCAGACCTGCGTGATGAACCGGCAGACCGCCGCGCACCAGATCTGGCTCGCGTTCGGCGCGAGCGCCTGGCACTTCACCTTCGAAACGGGCACGGGCCTCTGGATGGACACCAAGGGGCGCGGTGAACTGAAGGCCGTGCTCGCGCAGGTGATCGGCACCAAGCTCGGCCGCACCGTCGCGCTCTGAACGCGGCCGGGTGGCGGCTCCGCTCAGCCGGTGGCGCCGGTCGCGCGCTGCGCCGCGCGGGCGAGCGGGAAGCGCAGGCGGAACCGCGTGCCCTTGCCGCGCGTGCTCTCGACCTCGATGCGGCCGCCACAGGTGCGCACGAAGCGCTCCACGGCCACGAGCCCGAGTCCCGTGCCCTGACCGATGGGCTTGGTCGTGAAGTAGGGCTCGAACACGCGAGCTGCCACGTCGGGCGCCATGCCGCAGCCGGTGTCGACGACATCGAGCACTGCCTCGCCCTGTTCGACGCGGGCGTGCAGGTCGATGGAGCCCTGGCCGTCGATGGCCTGCCGTGCGTTGATGACGAGGTTCCAGAGCGCGTGCTCGAAGCCGCGTGCGTTGAGGCGCACGGTGAGGTCTTCGTCGGCGACGCGGCACCCGATCTCGATGCTGCTGGGCAGGACCTGGCGCGCGCGGTGGTGGAACGAGGCGAGCAGGGAGCCGAGGTCGAGTTCGACGAGGTCGCCGTCACCGGGATGGGCGAGGCCCATGAGCTGGTCGAGCAGCGGCTTCGACTGCTCCAGCGCCTCGCCGATGAGGCGCAACCGGTGGCCGCTCTCGCTTGTCGGACCGAGTTCTGCCATCGCCACGTGGCCAGCCATGACCTGGTGCGCGTTGCGCAGCTGGTGGGAGACGAGCCCGGCGAGGTCGCCCACCGTCTCGATGCGCAGCGCGTGGCGCAGCAGCTTCTCGCCCTGCGCGAGCTGCTGTTCGATGCGGGCGCGGCTGGCACGGTTCTCGGCCGCGGCCTGGAAGGCGCGCTGGAGCAGGGCGTGCACGAGGGCGCCGGTGAGCGCGCAGGCGAGGATGATGGCGGAGAGGCTGGCGCCGTGGGCCCAGAGCGCCGCTGGGTCGATCACGTCGACGACGTGGGTCCAGTGCGTGCACAGCAGCAGCGTGGCGATCGACGCCGCAGCAACGCCGAGGCCGGCGAGCGTGCCGAAGGCCGTGGCTGCAAGGAGTGCGAGGATCGGCTGCACGTACCAGCTGGCGGCAAGGGCGCCGCGCGGCCAGCTCACGAGGATCGTGCCGAACAGCACGCCCAGCAGGAGCAGGAGCCCGGGCGTCGAGCCGGCGCCGCGAGTCCGCAGGCCGGTCCAGGCGCTGGCCGCACAGAACGCGGCCATGACGAGGAAAGGCGCGGCACTCGGCTCGGCCGAGAGGTCGAACAGGCTGCCGTCGAGCAGGGCCACGAGGGCAAGCGCGTAGAGCGCACAGGCGATTGCGAGGCCGGTTGCCACGGCGCGCAGCACCGAGGCGAGGCGAGAGACCAGCACAAGGTCCTCACCCTGCGCCACCGCGCCGTGCGCACGCGCATCCGTTGCTTGCTCGATGAC
This sequence comes from Planctomycetota bacterium, assembly GCA_041161695.1. GTDB lineage: Bacteria > Planctomycetota > UBA1135 > UBA1135 > UBA2386 > JBEATZ01. The sequence continues at coordinate 2,450 of JBEATZ010000415.1, forward strand.
CGCCACCGCGCACGACCATAGGGGAGCAGGCCGCCGTGCGCGAGGTCACGGCCGAAGTTCGGCTTCGGGCGGCTGGACCTCGACGCGCACCTCTGCGCCGGTGATCGGGTGGCGGAAGGCGATGCGCCAGCTGTGCAGCAGGACGCGCGCCGGGTGTTCGTTGCCGCGGGCACGCCAGCCGTACTTGCGGTCGCCTGCGACCGGGCAGCCGAGCGCGGCACGGTGGGCTCGGATCTGGTT
>JBEATZ010000441.1:0-5071 GCA_041161695.1 Planctomycetota bacterium
CTGCTGCTGTCACCGCTCGTCGTGTTCGGTGCCGCGCGCCTCCTCGACATGAAGGCGCCATACCTCGAAGCGGTGACCCTCGAGGGCGCGATGCCGACCCAGTTGCTGACGCTCGTGGTCGCCGACCGCTTCCAGCTCGACAGCAGGCTGCTGGCGCGGGCGATCGTCCTCAACACGGCGCTCGCGTTCGCAACCATCCCGCTGGTGAAGTGGGCGCTGTTCCCGTGAGGCCCGGCCTTCAGACGACGACCATCACGTCGGCGAGCGGCCGACGCTCGAGGGCCTTGGCCGGCACCATGCAGTCGTCGGCAGGGTGCCCCACCGGGATCAGCAGGAACGGCCGCTCGTGCTTCGGGCGGCCGAGGATGTCGCCGAGGAACGCCATCGGGCTCGGCGTGTGCGTCAGCGTCGCGAGGCCGGCGACTTGCGCCGCCGCCAGGAACAGGCCACAGGCGATGCCGACCGATTCCTTCAGGTAGTAGACCTGACCGCCATCGTCGGTGTGCGTCATCTGGAACACGACGACCAGCCACGGCGCCGTGGTAAGGAACTCCTTGTTCTCGTCGGTGCCGAGTGGCGCCAGGTCGGCGAGCCACGCTTCGTTGGCGCGCTGCGCGTAGAAGGCGCGTTCCTCCGCCTCGGCGGCCTCGCGGATGCGCGCCTTCACTGCAGGGTCGCGCACGCAAACGAATCGCCACGGCTGCTTGTTGGCGCCGCTCGGCGCCGTGTGCGCACACCGCACCAGCCACTCGATGGTCGATGCCTCGACCGGGCGATCGCTGAACATGCGCACGCTGCGCCGCCGCCGCAGCACGTCGTGGAAGCCCGCTGCGGCCTGGTCCGGCGGCACGGGCGGCAGGTGTCGATCGGGATACGGGACCATCTGCGGCTGCATGGCCCCAGTGCACCGCGGTCGAGCGACCGGCACAAGGCCTGAGCTGCGCAGTGGCGCACGGCGGGCTAGCATGCGCGGATGCGCGTGCACGTCATCGGCTGGTCGCTCACATCCCTGCTGGTCCCCGCAGCCCACGGCCTCGCACAGCACGAGGCGGCGCAGCAGACAGAAAAGAAGGTCATGTACGTGGCACCTGCCAGCGACGAGGGCCGCCGCGCGATGGCTGCGTACAAGCCCGCGCCGGGGCTCGAGATCGAGCTGGCTGCCGCCGAGCCGCTGCTGTGCAACGTGGTGGCGTTCTCGGTCGACGGCCTCGGCCGCGTGCACGTGAACGAGACCTTCCGCATCAACGATGGCGTGTTCGACACGCGCAACTACATGCAGTGGAAGGACGCCGACCTCGCGCTGCGCACGGTGGCCGAGCGCGTGGCCAAGTACGAGAAGTTCATCCCGCAGGACATCCCCAAGTACGCGGCCATGTCCGAGCGCGTGCGCATGCTGTTCGACGACAACCGCGACGGCACGTACGACCGCGCCACGGTGTTTGCCGACGGGTTCACGGACCTCGCCGACGGCATCGCCTCGGGCACGCTGGCGGTGGGCAAGGACGTGTGGTTCGCCAACATCCCCAAGCTGTGGCGGTTGCGCGACGCGGACGGCGACGGCGTCGCGGAGCAGCGCGAGGCGGTGTTCGACGGCTTCGGCGTGCACACGTCGCTCATCGGCCACGACCTGCACGGCCTCGTGGTGGGCCCGGACCAGCGCCTCTACTTCTCGATCGGCGACCGCGGCTTCTCGGTACAGACCAGGGAAGGCGCGTTGCTCGACTTCCCGCACGAGGGCGCGGTGCTGCGCTGCGAACTCGACGGCTCGAAGCTGGAGGTGGTGCACCGCGGCCTGCGCAACCCGCAGGAACTCGCCTTCGACGATCTCGGCGACCTCTTCACCGGCGACAACAACAGCGACGGCGGCGACCGCGCGCGCTTCGTGCAGGTCGTGGAGGGCGCCGACTCCGGCTGGCGCATCGGTCACCAGTGGCTCGACGACCGCGGCGCCTGGAACCGCGAGAAGCTGTGGTGGCCCGTGCACCCCGGCCAGCCCGCCTGGGTGCTGCCGCCCATCATGAACTTCGCCGACGGCCCGTCGGGCCTTGTGTACGACACCGGCGCCGGCTTCCCCGAGCGCTTCCGCGGCAGCTTCTACCTGTGCGACTTCCGCGGCGCCGGCGCCTACAGCGGCATCCACGCGATCAAGCTCTCGCCGCGCGGCGCAGGACACGAACTCGCGCGCACCGAGAAGGTGGTGTGGGGCATCCTCGCCACCGACGTGGACTTCGCCCCCGACGGCTCGATGCTGGTGAGCGACTGGGTCGACGGCTGGAACAAGAGCGGCAAGGGCCGCCTGTACCGCGTGCGCACGCCGCAGATGAAGAACGACCTGCAGCTGCGCGCGACCGCCCAGCTGCTGGCCGCTGACCTGACCCAGCGCCCCGTGGAGCAGCTGCGCACGCTGCTCGCCCACCCGGACCGCCGCGTGCGCCAGCAGGCGCAGTTCGCGCTCGCGGACCGCAATGCACGCGAGTTGCTCGCGGCCGCGGCCACCGCGCCCGAGCCGCGCATGGCGCGGTTGCACGCCACGTGGGCCCTCGGCGCCATCGGCAGGCGCGACAGCAGCGCACTCGACCCCGTGGTGGCGCTGCTGCAGGACGGCGATGCCGAGGTGCGCGCGCAGGCGGCGCGTGTGCTGGGTGACGCCCGCCATCAGGGCGCGCTCGGCGGCATCGTCAAGCTGCTCACCGACCTCAACTCGCGCGCGCGCCGTGAGGCGGCCCTGGCCCTCGCCAAGTACGGCGAGGGGACCGAAGGCGTGACCGAACTGGTCGAGCTGCTGCGCGACAACGACGACCGCGACGTGGTGCTGCGCCATGCGGCTGCCCATGCCCTGGCCCACCGCGCCAGCGCCCAGGCGCTCGGAGCACTCACCGAACACGACTCCGCCGCCGTGCGCCTTGGCGTGCTGCTGGCCATGCGCATCGACCGCGACCCAGCCATCGGCGCGTTCCTCGACGACCCGCTGCCCGCCCTGCGCACCGAGGCGCTGCGCGCGATCCACGAGGCGCCCATCGAGGCCGCCCGCGGGCTGGTGTGCACGATGCTCGACCAGGACCTGCTGCCGCGCGAGGAGATGGCCGAGTGGCGCGCGCTCGCAATCCTGCGCTCGCTGGGTACGCCCGACATGGGCCTGCGCGTGCTGCGCTTCGCGGGCGCCGAGGCGAACCGCACTTCCGCCATGCGCATCGAGGCGCTGCGCATCCTCGCCGAGTGGCCGAAGCCGCACGGTCAGGACCGCGTGAACGGCAACTGGCGGCCCGTGGAGCACCCCGAGGCCGAGCAGGTCACGGCAGCGCTCGCAGCCGAACTACCGGCGCTGCTCGCCGACGCCGACGATGGCATTGTTGCTGCTGCCGCAGAGACTGCAGCAGCCCTCTCGATCGGCGCCGCGGCCGAACCGCTTGCTGCCCTCGTGGCCGACGGCAAGCGCGGCGTGGCCGTGCGCGAAGCCGCGCTCGATGCGCTCGACAGGCTCGACAGCCCGCTGCTCGACCGCGTGGTGCAGGCCATCGACGCGAAGGCGCCGGGCAAGCTGCGCCAGGCAGCCGTGCGCATCACCACCCGCCGCAACCCGGCCGGTGCCGTGCCCCTTCTCGCCTCACTGCTCGAGAACGGCTCACGCAGTGAGAAGCGCGGCGCCTTCGAGGCCCTTGCCGAGCTGAAGGACCCTGCTGCAGGCCAGCTCATCGGCCAGTGGCTCGACCGCTACAGCCAGGGCAAGGTGCCGGCTGGGATCCAGCTCGAGCTCATCGAGGCCGCGATGAAGCGCAGCGAGGACCTCGTGCGCAGCGAGGCCAACGCCAAGCTGGCGGCTGCCGACGGCAAGGGCAACCTCGCCGGCTACGAGATGAGCCTCGAGGGCGGCGATGCCTCGGCGGGCAGGCAACTGTTCTTCAACGATGCCGCGGCCCGCTGCCAGCGCTGTCATGCCATCGACGGCCGCGGCGGCAATGCCGGCCCGGACCTGAGCGGCATTGGCGCGCGCGCCGACCGCAACCAGATCCTCGAGTCGCTGGTGGCGCCCAGCGCACAGATTGCCGACGGCTTCGCTGCCGCCGTGCTCGAACTTCACAGCGGCGACACGGTGGCTGGCGTCGTGGTGAAGGACCAGGACGGCGTGGTCGAGGTCATGGGCCTCGATGGCGAGGTGACCAAGGTGGCGCAGGACCGCGTCAAGTCGCGCACCGGCTCCACCACGAGCGCGATGCCGGCCATGGGCGTGACCCTCACGCGCCGCCAGCTGCGCGACCTCGTCGAGTACCTGAGCCAGCGCAAGGCGGGGAAGTGAGCCTCTCGACGCAGGGACTCAGCCCGAGACGATCGCCACCTGCGTGGCGTCCAGTTGCCCGTCCGTGCTGATCGCCGCGCCCTGCAGGCGCACTTCGATCCCGGCAGGCACCCGCGGGAAACCGAAGGTCCAGGCCGCCTCGCCGAAGCAGAAGCCCAGCACCACCGGACTGGCGAGCAGCGGTGGCAGCGGCGGCAACCAGGCCATCGCCGGGTCCACGGAGGCGAGCAGGATGCCGTTGAACACGCGGTCGGAGTCGAGGATGGCGAACAACTGCGTGTCGTTCTGGAACGCCAGCAGCCCCAGCGCGAAGGTCGCCTCATACGGAGCCTTGCGCGGCTGCGGCGGCATCTGCTGGGCTCCGACCGGACCGTGGGCACCCACGACAGCGAGGACAACGGCGGCGAGGTTGCGGATGGCGTTCATGGCAGGACTCCGTGAGGTTGTGGAACGGACGGGAACCAGCGGCGTCAGGGAGCGCATCCCGCCGAACGAAACGCAACTCCGCAGAACGGGCCCTGCTGCGCGCGCCGACTGCCCACTTCGGCCCGGTCGCCGGCCACCGTCGCCGCGTCAGCCCGCGGCAACTCGCCTCAGAGCAGCGGTTCGGTCGCGTCGCCGAAGCTCTCTGCCGGCACGCCCATGCGCTGCAGCACCGACAGCCACAACCCGCACAAGGGCGTGTCGCGCTTCGATGCCACCAGCCTGCCACGTGCGGGACGGCGGCCGCCGTGGCCGGCCAGCAGCACCGGCAGGTCGTGCGGGCTGTGGGCATTG
>JBEATZ010000449.1:0-10164 GCA_041161695.1 Planctomycetota bacterium
GCGGAAACCCGTGGCCGCGAGGCGCGGGTCGGCGGCGCCGGGGATCACGTCCCTGCCGTCGCGGCGCAGGTGCTCGCTGCGCGTCACGCCCGGCACCGCAGGCAGGAGCAGGCCACCGGCATCGACGGCACGGGAGCCGGTCGCAGGGTCGAGGAGGAGTTGCGGCTCGGTGAACGCGGCACCGCGGACCACGCCGAGCAGCGCGCTGCGCGCGGGCAGCAGCGTCGGCGGCAACCTGCCGTTCGCGTGTTCCTCGATGCGACGGAGGTGCAGCGGCGCGTCACCTGCCCACTCCTGCAGCAGTGCGTGCTCGGGACCTGCGACGACCGGGAGGTCACAGGTCCACTCGCGCACGCCGAAATCGAGTCCGTGCAGCGGTGCCGACCAGGCACCCTCGACGACGTCGCCCACGGCCCCGGCATGGGCCCTGCTGTCGGCAGGATGCCCCGCTGCGTCGAACGCGGCAGCAGGCACTCGGCGGCCCTGCAGCGCTGCGGCGTGACGCGCGATCGACCCGGCGGTTCCCGCGAAGGCCGCGAGGTCGAGTTCGCAGCCGAGGGGCAGTCGGAACCAGTCTGGGCGTGCACCGACCAGGTGGCCCAGCATCCGGGTCCAGCACCATGCCTGGTGGAAGTCGACGCCGTGCACGGCGCGCTCCGGATGCCGGTCGCACTCTGCCGCGAACGCCTCGAAGTCGGCCTGCCAGCCCGCCGGGACCATCGCTGCGCCGGCAAGCCGCCCGGCTCCCAGCGGGTCCGTTGCGTGCACGAGGACCCGTGCGGGCAAGGACCCGTGATCGAGTGCTGCAAGGGCGCGCAACAGGGTCACGTACTGGCCCTGCGTGACCTCGTTGTCGAGCACGAAGACGTCCGAGAGGTTGCGGACGTCCACGGGCGGACCCGCATGGAAGGAACTGCGCCCCTCGGCCGCTGCGGGCAGCGGGTCGGCGAGAACGCCCTCGGGGGCGAGGACGGGCACGAACCGCATGCCGCCGAGCGCACCGGGGAGGTCGCGTCCGACCTCGCCGAGGGCGAGGGCACCGAGCGTCGATCGCACGGTGCGCAGCGGGACGCGCAGTTCGAACCGGCCTGCGGGCGATGCAAAGGTCCCGCGCAGCGTGGCACGGATCCCGCGCGCGAACTCGGCGCTGGACGCATCGGCGAGGGTCGGCACGCCCTGCGCCGGGTCGTCGATGCCGGCAGCCCGGACCCACACGTCGCGCGGCAGCAGGAAGGCGAGTTCCATTCCCTCCGCGACGGTGCTCGCCGCGACGGACCGGAACTCGCCCTGCCCGAAGGCGACCTGGACCGCCCCCAGCTCGGACTCGAGGAACGGCTGGCGGACGCGCAAGCGGAGCCGCGCGGGCTCGCCGTGCTCGACGAGCAGGTCGCCGCCCACCAGTTCTGGTGGCTGGTCGGCGTGCACGAAGTCCGCGAGCAGGGTCACCCGCGAACCACCCACCGAGGTCGCAGGCGCGGGCTCGCTGCCCCGCAGCACCCGCACGTCGCGGCCGAGCACGTCGCGCAACCGGGCGGCCACGAGGTTGCGGCCCGTGACCAGCGGGAAGCTCAGCGAGCCGGGGAACGCATCGGCGAGCGGAACGAGCGCCTGCGGGACCAGGTCGGCGCCGCCGCTCAGCAGTTCGCCGCGCAGGTGCGCGCCGAGTCCGCCGTCGCAGGTCCAGCCCTGGCCCGGCCGCAGCCTGCCGTCCTGCAGCACGAAGGTGCCGTCCTCGAGGAGCGCGGGCAGGAATCGCCCCGAAGGCGCAGGAACCCGCACCACCAGTTCGCGCGGCAGCACCACGAGGTCGCGCCGGAACGCCACCTCGCGACCGGTCACGCCCTCTGCCGGCCTCGCGGTGACGAGCAGTTGCCACGTTCCCTCGGCAAGGCCCTGCACCCGGATGCGCGAGGATCCCGGCGCGGACTGCAGCACCTCGACGGTTGCGGAAGCAGGCTGCATGCCGTCCCGGCCGCGCACCGCAACCGAGGCCACGGAGTAGGAGGCGATGGTCTGGAGTTCGAGGTTGCAACCGTCGAGGGAGAGCACGAAGCCCTCGCCAGCCGGCGCTGCAAGTCCGTCCCCGACCACGGACCAGCGCGCCGCGAGGTCGCGGTTGCGGAACTGCAGCAGGAAGTCCGCAACACTGCGGTTGCCGGCCGGGTCGAGCAACTCGACGGACCAGCGGCCGTCGGGGAACGGGTTGCGCTCGTCTCCGCCGGCTGCCTGCACGCGCGCACTCCACCAGGTGGAGTCTCCCTCGCGCTGCACGGCCTCGAGGGTGCGAACGGTCCCGAGCGGGTCCCGGACGCGGAACACGAGGCCGGGCTCGTGCGCGCTCGTTCGCACCCGGAGGTCCGCGGAACCGGCAAGGTGCCACACGGCATCATCGCCCTCCGCTCCCGCACACTCGAGCACCATCGGGGCCGCGAGGTCGCATGCGTCGAACAGGATGGGCTCGCTCACGGACTCGTTGCCGGCAAGGTCCACGACGCGAAGCGAGAGGGCCACCGGCCCCGAGGACTGCACGCCCGGCAGGCGCGAGGCGAGCACGTCGCCGGCGGTGACCTCCGTGGCATCCACCGGGAGCGCGACGTCCTGCTGGATCGCGTCGCCACGGACTTCGAGCGTGCAACTCGAGATGCCCACGCCGTCATGCGCACGCACCGCGAGGGTCGTCGCAGCGGAGAGCACCCTCGCGCCGGCGGACGCGTCCGCGGGCGCGAGCGCTGCCGTGGGCGGCATGTCGTCGATGCGCAGCCTCGCACTCCCGAGTGCGGCGACACCGGGCACCAGGAATCGCACGTCGACGTCGGCACCAGCACTCTCGCTCGCGATGCCGGCGACGGCGGCGCGCCACTCCTGCTGGCCAAGGGAGAGCACGAGCCGCGCATGGTCGCGGTCCACGACGGGCGCGAGCGCCACCTGCGAGAGCACGATGCCGCCGTGCGCGAGTTCCACCTGCAGCCTGCCGGCCTGGAAACCACCGAAGGCGAACGAGACGGTGGCGAGGTCCTCGCTGCGCAGGATGCGGGGCATGGCACCGCGTGCAACCGGCCCGGGCACGATGACCAGCGGGCTGCCGGGAGTGGACTCGAGGAACGGGCTCGTGCTGCCGCCCCAGGTGAGGACCGCCGCGACCATGGCCGCGCCGAGGGCTGCGAGGCTGAAGGCGCGCAGGCGCGAGTGGTCTGCGTGCAGCAGCGCGTCCAGTTCACGCAGCACCTCGGCCGCGGATGCGGGCCTGCGCGCAGGATCGAGCGCCACGCAGCGCTGGACCAGCCGCTGCAGGCTGCGCGGCACGCCGGGCACGGCGGGGAGGGCGTCGATGCGCCCCTGCACGGTGGCCGCCACCGCCTCGCGGGGGTCGGTGTCGCGCACCGGCAACTGCCCGGTGAGCATGCAGTGGGCCAGCACGCCAAGGCTGTACAGGTCTGCCCGCGCATCCGCGAACGAGCCTGCAAGGTGCTCGGGCGCGCTGAACACCGGGTTCCCGAACGGGGCACCCTCGGGATCGCCCTCCGCGGACCTGCCGACGAGCGATGCCTTGGCGATGCCGAAGTCGAGGACCTTCACCCACGGACGCCCGTCGCGCACGGCCACCATGACGTTGCGGAGCGACAGGTCTCGGTGGACGAGGCCGGCACCGTGGATCGCCACGAGCGCGCGGCACACCTGGGCGAGGATCGCCACGGCCGTGTGCGGGGGCAGCCCCTTGCCGCCGCGGAGCCACAGGTCGAGGGTCTCGCCTGCGGCAAGTTCCATCGCAAGGTACACCGTGCCGTCCTCCGTCTCCCCCACGTCGAGGATGCGCGCGCAGTGTTCGTCGACCACGCGACCGGCACGCCTAGCCTCGGCCACGAGGAACCGGCGAAAGTCAGGGCGCAGGCTGAGGCGCGGGTGCAGCAGCTTGATGGCCACGGGCACCAGCGAGACCTCGTGCACGGCGCGGAAGACCGTGCCCATCCCGCCGCGACCGAGCACGCCCTGGATGCGGTACTTGCCGTCGAGCAGCGATCCGAGCAACGGGTTGGTGGCATCCGCCTCGCCGCGCCGCAGCGGGAAGTGCACCGACTCCATCGGCAGCAACGCGGCACCACAGTGGCCGCACTGTTCGTGCTCCGTCGCGGAGATGCCCTCGCAACTCAGGCAGATCTTCAAGGAACCAACTCGTGATCGGGAGCACGATGCCCCTGCCCGGAGTGTCCCCGATGGACCGCTCCCGAGGAACCCCTCGCACGGGGTCCGCGGTGCGGAACGGGCCTCAGCGGGATGCCCAGGGTTCGGCCGGATCCCTGCCCTTGCGGGGCTGGAGCCAGCTCTCCCAGCGCACGAGGAAGCGCAGGTCGCCTGCGGTGAGTCCCGCGAGGCCGGGGTACTTGGCGAGCACGGCCCGCAGCACGTAGGCCTTGTCGGCCGAGGGCACGCGCGCGCGCCGCGCATCGGGTCCACGGTCGTAGCCGAAGCGCACGGCCTCACCGTCCGCGCGGCGCAGGAACACGCGCAACTCCGGGTAACGGGGGTGGCTGATCCAGCGCTCGCCCAGGTTGTTGGCGTCGACCTCGACGAGGTCAGGGCACTGGGGGACGAGCGGCGCGATCTCGTCGCGCCATTCCACCGCGACGGCGGCGGCTGCGAGGACGCGCTCGTCGGCCACCACCTCGCCGTGACGGAAGGAGAGTTGCTCCGCGCCACCTTCGCTGCGCAGCACGGTTGCCGGCAGGTTGAGGCCCGGCAGCACGGGCAGTGCGATCCCGTCGCGGTCCACGCTGCAGGTGATCGATCCGTCGCCGGACTTCACCAGCAGCACCGGGCGACGCAGGCCGACCTGCATGCGGAAGCGGTCGGGGAAGACGCGCTGCAGCCGCAGGTCGCGGACCCACGGCACCTGCCGCAGGCCTTCCTGCAGCCTGCGGGCCGAACGCTCGTCGAGGATCGGGATCGTGTCGTGGAGCCACGGCTGCAGGTCGCGGGACACCACGACCAGCGCCTCCGTGGACATCCAATCGGGGCGCGCGGCAAAGCCGACCTTGCCGAGGTCGACCGCGGGGCTCAGGTTCTCACTGTGCCGCAGCCGCATCGCGAGCACGTCGGCCGCGCGCGGCCCGAAGAACCACACCGTGAGCAGGAATGCAGACCAGATGGTGATGCGAATGGCCCAGATGGCCGCGCGCCCGAGCTTGCGCTCGCTGTCCGGTTGCACCCCGCCCACGTAGGATCCAGCAGATGGTGGTCCGCGAGGATCAGTTCAGCCTGGCGACAGCCGGCTTGACATCGTTGCGGGCGCGGTCGTTGCCGCGGCCGCCGGTGGCCTGCTCGCAGTCCTCGATGAAGATCTCGAGGGTGTCGAGGATGTTCTCGAAGGTGCCGCGATCCAGCGTCAGCTCGCGACCGCCCTTTGCGGCGTCGAGCTCGTGCTCCATGAGCTTGCTCAGGATCTTGAGCTGGGACAGGTGGCGACCGACGAACTTGTTCACGTTGCTGTCAGACTTCGTTTCCATTTGGGAGGACTCCTGAAGACCGGCCCGGAACCGGGCCAGCTGACCGGAAATGCATCTCCGCGACCTGCGGAGGCGGGGCAGCATAGCTGTGCCCCCCACCGATGCCAGCGCGCAAGCGCAAGCCCTCCGGCGCGATTTCCCTCCTGCGTCCCGCCGCAACCAGGGCGAGGATTCGGTTGTTGAAAGTCCTCCACGATCCGCCATCCTGCCGGCAGCGATGCAGTTCCGGGGATACACCCTCAACGAGTTCCAGATGCGCGCCGCGCAGGCCATCGAGGCCGGCAGGAACGTGCTGCTCGCCGCCCCAACCGGATCGGGCAAGACGCTCGTGGCGGAGTACGCGATCGAGACCGCCGTGCGCCGCGGACGCCGCGCGATCTACACGAGCCCCGTCAAGGCACTGAGCAACCAGAAGTACCGCGACTTCAAGGCCCTCGGGATGGACGTGGGCCTGATGACCGGGGACCTCACGCTGAACCCGGATGCCGCGATCGTCATCATGACGACCGAGATCTTCCGGAACTCGGTCTTCGAGAAGCCCGAGCGGTTCCACGACACGGACTTCGCCATCTTCGACGAGATCCACTTCCTCGACGACGTCGAGCGCGGCACGGTCTGGGAGGAGAGCCTGATCTTCGCCCCCGATCACGTTCGCTTCGTCGGCCTCTCCGCGACGATCGCGAACCTCGAGGAGTTCGGCGGATGGATCCGCTCGGCGCGACCGCACGAACTCGAGGTCATCGAGCACACGCGCAGGCCGGTCCCGCTCTCCCACCGCCTCTACCACCCCGATGCAGGCGTGTTCCAGCTGGCGCAGCGCACCCAGGCCGTGCGGTTCCACGAGCGTGCGCTCGCACGCGACGAGAAGCACGGCAAGCGCGTGAGCCACCGCGAGACCCAGCGCTCGCGCTGGGGCGATCCTCGCGAACGGGCACGCGGCAGGAACCTTCGCATGGGCCCGCGCCCCTACTTGCTGCTGCTCGACGAGCTGCAGCACCGTGCGCTCGTGCCCATCCTCTACTTCTGCTTCTCGCGCAAGGAATGCGAGATCAAGGCCGAGCGCAACCTGCACCGCAGGCTGCTCGGCAAGGCCGAACGGCAGCAGGTCGAGGAGTTGTTCGACGACATCTGCGGGCGCTTCGAGCTCGACCCCGCCAAGGACCCCGGCCTGCTCGGCATCCTCGGCCGTGCGATCCAGGGCATCGGCTTCCACCACGCGGGCATGCTGCCGATCCACAAGGAGGTGGTCGAGCGGCTGTTCACCTCGGGACTGCTCAAGCTGCTCTTCACCACCGAGACGTTCGCGCTCGGCATCAACATGCCTGCGCGCACCGTGGTGTTCGACCTGCTGCGCAAGTTCGACGGCGTCGAGATGAACTACATGCGGGCTCGCGACTACATGCAGATGGCAGGTCGCGCGGGTCGGCAGGGGCTCGACAAGAGCGGACTCGTCATCTCGATCCTCGAGGACGAGGACCTGAAGGAAGCGCCGTTGGCGCGCTACTTCGGCGGCAAGGTCGAGTCGATCACCTCGCGCTTCAACCTCTCCTACGCGACCATCATCAACCTCTTCGGCAGGATGGGAACGCGCCTCGTCGACGCCTACGACAAGAGCTTCGCGGCCTACCAGGCCCAGACGGGCTCGGCGAAGACACGAGCCACGAAGCGCAATGCCGCCCGCGCCGCGCTGCTGCACCGGGTGCAGGTGCTGCGCACGGCCGGCTACCTCGACGAACAAGGCGTGCTGCCGCGCGGCAAGATCGCCCAGCAGGTCAACGGCTACGAGATCCAGGCCACCGAGCTGCTGTTCAGCGGCGTCCTGGACCAGCTCGACATGCACCAGCTGGCTGCGACGTTCGCCTCGATCATCCACGAGGAACGCAAGTCGGCGGGCGGCCGCAACGCGCGCCGCGAGCCGGGGCCGCTCATGCAGGCTGTGTCGGACGCCATCGAGCGGTTCGTGCAGGTGGAGCTCTCCCACGGCGTCAAGGAGACCATCAAGATGCCCGACTTCGGCATCGCCCCCGCCGTCGACGCATGGAGCCGCGGCTGCACCATCGAGGACCTCGAGCGCCTGTCCCACTCGGACGCAGGTGACGTGGTGCGCACGCTGCGGATGGCGATCCAGATGATGCGCCAGGTGCGCATCGCGGCAGGCGGCAAGTCCGCGCTGGCGCTGCGGCTCGACGAGGCGATCGTCTCGATCAACCGCGACGAGGTCGACGCGAAGCGCCAGTTCGAGCTCGGCTGAGCCGGTTCAGCGCGGCACGACGGGTTCGCCGCGCTCCATCACCAGCGGGAACAGCTCGCCTGCAACCAGTTCGCCGGTTGCAATCGGTGCCGCCCCGCGCAGCAGCGGCTGGCTGCCGTCCGCCACGCGCACGTGGCCGCCCATGTAGTTGAAGACCGCCGCGCGCCGCCAGCGCGCCGAGCGGTTGCCCCTGCTGCCGTGCAGCGTGTGGCTGTGGTGGATCGTGGCCTGGCCCGCGCGCAGCGGCGCAGCAACCGGCTCGAACCTCGCCCCGTGCGGGAGCAGGCCGACCATGGACTCGAGGGGCGCATCGAACGGCAGCGCCGGGAGCAGCCCCCAGCGATGGCTGCCGGGGACGAAGCAGAGACAGCCGTTCTCCTCGTCTGCGTCGTCGAGCATGACGTTCACGGTGATGTGGCAGGCAGGCGCCGTGCGCGTCCAGTACGAGTAGTCCTGGTGCCAGGGCACGCCACCCGGGTGACCGGGCGGCTTGGCGAACACCTGGTCGTGCCAGAAGCGCAGGTCCTCGACGCCCAGCAGCTGCGCGCAGGGCACCACCATCGCGGGCGAGAACACGGCCTCGCGCAGCGCCTCCTGCACCCTCCAGCCGCCGAGGAAGTGGCACACGACCTCGTCCTTCCGCTCGCGCCACGCGCGCTCCACCTCGTAGAGGCGTGGCTCGTGCACGTCGACGTGGTCGATGACCTCCTGCACGGCCGCGCGCACCCGCGCGCACTGTGCCGCGTCGAACACGTCCACGCCCGCGACGAAGCCGTCGCGCTCGAAGGCGGCGACCTGCTCGGGGCGCAGGCGGAACGCCGCGGTCCCGACGCTCACGGCTGCAGGCTGGTCCGCGGCATGTCCGCGAAGCCGAACTTCGCCCGCAGCGCCTGGAAGAAGTGATCCGGCCCCGGGATGAGGTGGCGGAAGCGGAAGGGCGCGCTGCGGAGGATCGCCTTCGACCCGCGACCCATGGGGAGGTTCACCTGCCCGTCGAGCTGCAACTGGCCGCTGCGCCGTCCCACCGGGTCGAGGAGTTCGAGTTCGATCGTGCATGCCGGCAGCACCAGCGGCCGCGCACTGAGCGTGTGCGATGCGAGCGGGGTGAGCACGAAGGCGTCCAGTTCGGGGGTGAGCACCGGACCGCCGGCGGCGAGCGAGTAGGCCGTGGACCCTGCAGCCGTGGCCACGATGAGTCCGTCGCCGCGGTAGGTCGCGAGCTCCACGCCGTCGCGCAGTGCGCGCACGGTCACGATGCCGCCGGCGTGCGCACGGCTCACCACCGCATCGTTCATCGCGAGCACGGGTTCCGAGGGCGGGTGCCCGGGCTCGACCACGCTGCACTCGAGGATGCCGAGGGTCTCCTCCCGGAGCTGACCTGCGAGCGCCAGTTCGAGGGCCTCCCGGGTGCGGGTGCGGTCGAAGGCAGTCAGGAACCCGAGCCTGCCGAGGTTGATGCCCAGCGTGGGCATCTGGTTGCTCGCCATCCTGCGCATCGCGCCGAGCATCGACCCGTCGCCGCCGAAGACCACCACCAGGTCGGCACGGTGGGCCGCCAGCGAGGAGTCGCGGTCCAGCACCACGTCGACGCGGGCGCCGTGTGCCGCGAGCCAGCCGGCTGCCTCCTCGACCACGGCACGGCTACCGCCCTTGCGCTCGTCGCCGAGGACCAGGACGGACTTCATGGGCTCAGCGACGCAGCCCCGCGCGCTGCTCGAGGGTGAAGCGCGCCGCCACGTGCTGCGGCGTCAGGCCCACCTGCTCGACCACCTGGTTGCGGCTCATGTGCTCGAGGATGGCATCGGGCACGGCCATGACCTGGAACTGCGCGCGCACCGGGCCGTGGGCCGCGATGCACTCCAGCACCGCCGACCCGAAGCCGCCGTGCAGGCTGTGGTCCTCGAGCGTCACCACGCGGTCGTGGCGGTCGGCGAGGGCCACGATGCCCTCGGCATCGAGCGGCTTCACGAAGCGCGCGTTCACGACCTCGACGTGGATGCCCTGCTTCTCGAGCAGCATCGCCGCCTCGAGCGCGGTCTGGACCATGTGGCCGTAGGCGAGGATGGCGCCGTCCGCGCCCTCGCGCAGGATCTCCATGCGGCCCATCTCGATGGGCTGGCGCCTGCCGTGCCAGCCGGGCAGGTCGCCGCGGTCCGGCGCGTTGCCGCGCGCGTAGCGGATGCCCACGGCATGCGGCTGCTGCAGCGCGAACGCCATCATCTCGTGCAGCTCGGGCCCGTCCTTCGGCGCCATGAGCGTGATGTGCGGCATGCACCGCAGGTAGGCGATGTCGTAGAGGCCGTTGTGCGTGGCGCCGTCCTCGCCCACGAGGCCCGCGCGGTCCATGGCGAACACGACCGGCACCTTCTGGAGGATCACCTCCTGGAAGACCATGTCGTAGCCGCGCTGGAG
>JBEATZ010000464.1:0-8791 GCA_041161695.1 Planctomycetota bacterium
CCGGCGTTCCGGGCCGCCGAGCGCGATGCGCTGGTCGAGGACGTGCTCAGCGTGCTGCCTGCCGAGGCGGACGCCTCGGGCTGGAACGCGGCAGGCGGCCCAGGAGCGGCCTCCGGGCGCATGACGGAACCGCTCGGCTCCCCCACCAGCCAGTGGGCCGACGAGGTGTTCGCCCCGGGCTTCGACTACGAGTCCGGAAACTTCGCCATGGCCCCCGTGGGCGACGTCACCGCGCTGCACGTGAACAACGGGCTGCGCCTGCAGACCTACGACCCGCTGCGCAAGGAACTGAGCTGGGCGTCCACGTGCCCGATGCTGGACGGCGGCGACGAGTACTCGTCGCTGCGCGACTACGCGGGCGCGATGAACCCCGACTTCGTGCTGTCGGCTGCCGTGGGCGAGGACGTGGTCATCGCGCCGCTGCAGGTGCCCGAACGCTCGGCCAACGTCGACTTCCGCGGTGCGTTCCGCATCATCAGCAGGATCCCCGAACGCAGGCTGTTCGCGTTCGAGCGCAGCACGGGCAAGCTGCTGTGGTCGCACTTCGACCAGCTGGACGGCCCGGTCGCGCGCAGGTTCCAGTCGCACGCGGCCTCGGGCCCGCCCCGCATCCACGGGGACACGGTGTACGCCCCCGTGCACGACCGCTCGGGCGCGATCGCGTTCTACCTCGCGGCCTACGACCTCCGCACCGGCCAGCCGCGCTGGCGCCGCCTCGTCTGCTCCAGCCAGCAGGAGGTCAACATGTTCGGCAACGCGCGGCAGGAGTTCGCGGCGGGTCCGCTGCAGCTGCGCGACGGCGTGGTCCACGGCACCACCAACCTCGGCATCTGCTACGCGATCGAGGCCGCGACCGGCCGCATCCGCTGGCTCAGCTCCTACGAGGTGATCCCGCTGCCCGCCACGCAGCTGCAGGGCCAGCAGGAACGCGTGGTCTACTTCGCCAACAACACGCCCGTGGTGGCCGGTGGCGTGGTCGCCTTCACGCCACTGGACTCGCGCCACGCGATCGCATTCGACACCGAGACGGGCCTGCCGCTCTGGCGCCTCGAGTACGAGGCGCGCGTCGACGGCAACAACGACGTGCGCTGGCTGCTCGGCGCCGCACGCGGCGAGTTCGTGTTCTCGGGTTCGGGCATCGTGGCGGTGCAGGCGCGCCCCGAGGTGCGGGCGGACCTGCGTCCGACGGTGCGCCAGGTGGTCCCGCGCGAACAACTGCTCGAGCGCGGCGGCCGCAGGGAACTGCCCCGCCCCGCCCTGACCGGCGAGTTCGTCTACCACCCGTCCCAGGGCAAGCTGTCCATCTTCGGCCTCGATGGCGTTCCCGCCCCCCACAACGGCTCGATCAAGCTGCGCCAACCGCCCGGCAGCCTGCTGCTCGTGGACGGCCTGCTCGTGGCCCTGCGCGACCGGCTGCTCGACATCCAGTTCGACCCGGAGGCCCTGCTGGCCCGGGCCGAGGCGCTCCTGAAGCGCGATCCTGACGATCCGTCGGCGATCCTGCGGCTCGTGGCACTGCAGCGCACGCTGGGTTCGGCCCGGCCCAGCGCCGACCTCGAACCCATGTTCCTGCGCGGCCTCGCTGCAGCCGACCGGCGCGGACTCGGCCCCGACCACCCGCTGCGCCGCAGCCTGGCCCGCGAACTGTTCGAGTCGATCCTGCGGCGCGCCACCCAGGCGCGCGGCACCGAGGCCGTGGCGCTGCTGAAGCGCGCCCGCGAGATGTGCCCCGATCCGCGCGACTGGCTCGCCGTCCAGGTGATGATCGTGGACGCCCTTGCCGGTGACGACCAGGCCGTGGCCACCGAACTGGCGGCCGTCGCGGCGCGCGCCGGCACCGAGGAACACGACTTCCGCGAAGCCGGGCGCATGCCGGTCATCGCATGGGTGCGCTGGCGGACGGCGCTGCTGGCGAAGGAACCCACGCTCGCCGTCGAGCGCTGGCAGGAACTGCTCGAGAACCACGGCGACGTGACGATCGGTTCGGCGCGCGCCGCCGACCTCGCGGCCACCACCATTGCCGACCTCGTGAGCCGCCACGGCCCAGGGGTGTACGCAGCCGTGGCCGCGCGCGCCGATGCCGAACTGGCCGCTGCGGGCACCGATGCCGTGGCACTGGAGCGGCTGCAGCGGCGCTTCCCACACAGCAAGGCAGCCGCCAGCGCGCGCAGCCGCCTCATCGACCTGGCCGTGCAGCAGGGCAACCTGACGGTGGCCCTGGAGATGCTCACGGGCTCGATGCAGGCACGCAGCGAGACCGCGGGGCTGCTGCGACGCGCCATGCTTGCATGCGCCAACGCCGGCAACCGCGCACTCGCAGCCGCACTCGGCAGGCGCATCCTCGCCCGCCATGCGGGCGAGTCCTCCGACTGGCCGGCCGACGGCGGCGCCTCGCTCGGCCAGGTCGTCTCCGCGGAGATCGGCGCCCTCGAGGCGAGGACCACTGCGCCCGCCCTCACCCCGCCGGCCGGCATCGTGGGCGCGATCCGCGCGCGCAACCTGCAGGCGAGCTTCGTGCTGCCCGCGCTCGAACACGCGCAGGGGTTCCCTGACGTCGAGGACGAGCCGCTCTACGCGCGGTACGACGAGTACCTGCTCGCCTACGACGTGAGCCAGCGCGGCGCCGTGCCGCCGCTGCTCTTCCGCCGCCAGATCCGCTACGTCGAGGGCCTCGTGCGCTGCGGGCGCGTGCTCGTGGTGGTGGACACGAGCGAGGTCGCGGGGATCGACCACCGGACCGGCGAGACCGTGTGGCAACTGTCCGGCGAGTCCGGCGAGGACTACTACCTGCTCGGCGTGCAGCAGGGCCTGCTGCACGTGTGGGCGCGTACGGGCGGCGCCGACTCCGATGCCGCGCTGCTGGGCATCGAGCCGCTGCGCGGCGCGCTGGTGTTCCGCCGCCCCGCGAACGGCATGGTGTCCGCGCCCAAGGCGCTCGCCGACGGCAACCTCGTGCAGGCGAAGATGGCCGCCGACGGCACGCTCTCCCTGGATGTCGTGTGCGCGCTGTCCGGTGCCACGTTGCGCCGCGTACCGCTGGATCGCGCGATGCTCGCGAAGCTCGGCATCAACGTGGGCCAGTTGCTGGGATCGGGGCTGTTCCCGCAGGGCATGGACCACGACGGCACGCGCAGCTGGCTCGCCATCGAGGGTTCGCTTGCCGAGGGCTCGCCGCGGGTGCTGTGCCTCGATGCCGCAGGCGGCCTCGCCTGGCAGTGGACCGGGACCGAGGGCAGGCGCCTGCAGGTCGCGGCACGCCGCGACGGACGCATCGTCGTGGTCGAGTCCGGCCAGCGCAGCGGCGGCAGGACGCTCGTTCTGGACGCCGCGACCGGCTCCGTGCTGCGCGAACGCGCGCTCGGGGAGTCGGTGCAGGTGCTCAACTGGTCGTGGAGCCTGCAGGCGCGCCCTGCGCCCGTGTCGCTCGTGATCGCCGACCGCGATCCCCAGCGCCGCCTCACCTGCATGCCGGTTGCGGACGGGGCCCCCGGGGCGGAGTTCCCGCTCGGGGCCGAGGACGGCGAGCCCCTCCAGTCCGCGGTCCTCGACGGCGACCTGCTGGTGGCGGGATTCCGCAGCGCAGGCCGTGGCCCGACGCGCGTCCATGCCTTCCGCCTCTCCGACCGCAGCGGCGCACTGCCCGATGGCAGGGCCAGTATCGCGCTGCCGACCCCTGCTCCCACTGGGCTGCGGGCCCACGGTCCCTACACTGTGGTTGCGGCGAATGATGGCATCACCATCCTCGGCGCAGCCGGGAACAACCGATGAACGACAGCATGAAGGCGATGCGAACGAGTGCGTTCGGCCGGTGGCTCCGCGGCATGCGGCACCTGGCCGTGCTCCCGGCCCTGGCCCTGATCGCGCTGCCCGCCATGGCCCAGGAACGCCGGGTGGCCACCAACAACGAGCAGTTCATCGACGAGGAACTCCGCAGCGCGGTGAACCGCGGCCTCGACCACCTCGCCCAGTGCCAGGACCCGGCCGGCCACTGGAGCCAGTTGGTTGGCTACAAGCTCAACACCGACTACGAGGCCATCGACCCGCGGCCGCTGCCCCACGTGGGCGTGAGCGCACTGGCGCTCATGAGCTTCCTCGCGGGCGGCCACGTGCCCGGCCGCGGCAAGTACGGCGAGGTGCTCGAACGCGGCCTCGACTACGTGCTGCGCTGCGTGCAGGACGACGGCCAGATCACCGAGAACGGCACGCGCATGTACAGCCATGCGTTCGCCACGCTGTTCCTCGCCGAGGTCTACGGCATGACGGAGCGGCCCGAGGTGCGCGCGGGACTGCAGAAGGCCGTCAACCTCATCGTCGACTCGCAGAACAGCGAGGGCGGCTGGCGCTACCGGCCGTTCGCGCGCGAGTCGGACATGTCGATCACGGTGTGCCAGGTGCTCGCGCTGCGCTCGGCGCGCAACGTGGGCATCTTCGTGCCGTTCAACACCATCAAGAACGCGCAGAACTACGTCTACCGCAGCGCGGTGCGTCCCAACGACCGCAACTACCGGGGATTCCGCGGCTACGGCTCGTTCGGCGACGACGGCGGTGCGTTCCGCTACCAGATGCGCCCGCAGGCGCGCGCAACCTTCCCGCTCACCGCGGCAGGCGTGACCACGCTCTATGCCGCAGGCGAGTACGACAGCCCGATCATCCGCGACGCCGTCGACTACATGAACCGGCAGCTGCCGTACTTCAACGACGAGCACGCAGGCCACTACTTCTTCTACTACGGCCACTACTACGCGGTGCAGGCCTACTACATCACCGGCGGCAACGCCTGGCGCGCATACTTCCGCGCCACGCGGCAGAAGCTGCTCGACATCCAGCGGCCGGACGGATCGTGGCCGTGCTACGCGGGACCGGGCGAGGCGTTCTCCACGGCGATCGCCACCCTCGTGCTGCAGATCCCCTTCCAGTACCTCCCCATCTTCCAGCGCTGAGCCGAAGGCATCGCGCGCACCCTCCGCCCCGCAGTGAACCAAACCGCAACCCAGCCGATCGCCCTGCCGCAGGAACTGGTGGACCTGCTGGAGCGGCAGCGGGCGCGGGTGCGGCGGCGCTGGCTCGTGCACGGACTCGGCATCGTGCTGGGCCTGCCGATCGCGGCCTGCCTGTTCTTCTTCGCGCTCGACCACGTGCTGCGCCTGCCGCTCGCGATCCGCCTGATCCACACCGCTGCGCTCGCGGGGTTGCTGGGCTGGGCAGCCTGGCGCTTCGTGCAGTACCCGCTGAGCCGCAGGCTCTCGCAGCAGGACACGGCCATCCTGCTCGAGGCGCGCTTCCCCGAGCTGCACCAGCGGCTCGTGAGCGCGGTGCAGCTGGGCGGCACCACGGCCGGCGAACTGCGCAACCAGTCGCAGCAGATGGTCCGCGCGCTGCTCGACGAGACCATGGCGGTCGCGAAGGCGCTGCCGCTGCACGAACTGTTCGCACCCGCTCGGACGGTGCGCGTCTGGACCGGCGCCTCGGCCGTGCTGCTCGCCGCGCTGGCAGGCGCCGTGCTGCAGCCCGCGACCGCGCAGGCCTTCGTGCTGCGCCACCTCGGCTTTGCGGCCTCGTACCCGCGCGCCACCAACCTGCAGTTGGAACTCCCGCCCTCGGGTCCGGACCTGCACCGCGTCGACGAAGCCGGCGCCACCACCATCACCATGCCCGCGGGCGGCGACCTGCACGTCAGCGTGCTGGCCCAGGGCGTGGTCCCCGAGGGCGTCGAACTCGTGGTGACCGGTTCGGACGGCGAGGAACGCAGCATCGGCACCACGCCGCGCCCCGGCGGCAGGTTCCGGCACGTGTTCCGTCGCGTCACCGGTTCGTTCACGTTCCATGCCCGCGGTGGCGACGACGAACAGGGCGACCGGGTGGTCGAGGTGCGCACCATCCACCCGCCGGCGGTGGCAACCATCGAGGCACGGCTCACGCCGCCTGCCTACACCGGCCTGGACACCGTGGTGCAGAAGGGCGGCGCCGTCGAGGCGCTGGTCGGCACCGCGGTCGAGTTGCAGGTCACGGCAACCGCGCCCGTGCGCAGCGCCACGGCCGTGTTCCTCGAGGGCGGCCGCAGGCTCGAACTGCAGCCGGCCGCCATGGCCGACGACTCCGGCACCTCACCCACCTTCACCGGCCGTTTCGTGGTCGAGACCCCCGACCGCTACCAGGTCGAACTGCTTGGCGACAACGGACTGCGCAATCCCGACCCGGGTTCGTATCCCGTGGCGGCCCTGCAGGACTACAGCCCGGTGGGCCGCTGGCTGCAGCCCGACGACGAGGGTTCTGCCGTGCTGCTGCCGACGGCGACCCTGTGCGTGCGCTACACGGCGAAGGACGACTTCGGCCTCGCCAAGGCCGAACTGCTGGTCGAACTGCCGGGTGGCCGGGAACAGCGCATCGGGCTGCTCGAGCCCGTTGCCGCAGGCGCGCGGGCGCCCCTCGAGGCCGCTGGGTTGCGCCTGCTCCGGCTCGCCGACCTCCTCGGCGAGGCACGGAGCGCCCAGGAAGGCCTCGCCCTGCAGGTGCTCCTGGAGGACAACAAGGCCCCCGCTGCCAACGCGACGCAGTTGCCGCGCCGCAGCATCCAGGTGGTCGACGCAGCACAGCTCGCCGCGGCCATCGCACGCCACTTCCGGGCGCTGCGCGAGGAGGTGACGCAGGCGCTGGAGATCCAGGAGGATCGCCGCGCCCGCATCGCCGACCTGCAGCAGGACACGCCTGCACCGGGCCCGACCGTGGCCCAGGCGCTCACGGCCGTCGAGGTCGGGCAGGGCCGGGTGCAGACGGCTGCCGACCGCAGCCACCGCCAGCTCATGCGGGCCTTCGACATGCACCTTTGGAACGGGCTCGAGACGTCCAACAACGCGCCCAAGGTCGTCGAGCTCTACACGAGCTGGCATGAGGCGAGGCCCGATGCGCCTGCCAACGACCCCGCCTTCCACCGCGAACTCGCCCGCCAACGCCGCGAGGGCACGATCGGAGCGCTCGAGCTGGTGCTCGACCCGATCCTCGGCATGGTGCTGCTGGCGGACTCGCTGGCCACGGACCTCGGTCCAAAGGCAGCACGCCTCCTCGCCGAGGCACAGGTGGCGCAGGACGCGGCAGGATTGCGCCAGGCCCTCGACGGCATCGCTGCCGTGCAGGACCAGGCGATCGCCGCCCTCACCCAGCTGCGCGACCGCCTCGAGGAGTGGAACGACTACCAGGACCTGATCCAGGAAGCGCGCGCGCTGCGCGACCGTCAGAGGGACGTGCAACTGCGCACCGAGGAACTGAAAGGCCGCAAATGAAGACCCTGGCCACCATCTGCCTGCTCGCTTCGCTCTCGCTGCCAGCCGCCGTCCTCGCCCAGCAGGGCACGGGCGGCGCGCCGCAGGACGTGGAGACCCTGCGCCGCGACCAGGAGGAGATCCTCCGCAAGGCCGAACGCCTGCAGGCGCTCATGGAGCGGCTGTCCCAGCGCTACGAACGCGAGGGTCGCAAGGAACAGGTCGCGTTGCTGAAGCAGGGGATGGAGCACCTGCGGCAGTCCGGCGTGATGCGCGAGGTCGCAGGCATCCGCGACGACCTCGCGGCTGCCGCACTGTCCGAGGCGGTGCGCAGGCAGCGCGAGGTCATCGAGGGCCTCGAGCGCCTGCTCAACATCCTGCTGGAGCGCCAGTCGCTCGAGGGACTGGAGCAGCAGACGGCCGAGGCGGAGCGCATGGCACGCAGCGCCCGCGACCTCGAACAACAGCAGGCGCGGCTCCAGCAGCAGCTGCAGCAGGCGATGCGCGGCGAGATGTCGCCAGCAGAACAACAGCTCGACCGCCAGCTCGAGCAGCTGGCGCGCGAGCAGATGGCCGAAGCGCGAGCCAATGCGCGCGATGCAGGCGCACGGCGTCCCTTCCTCGAGAACGCCATGCGGCGCGTCGAGGACCTGTTGCGCCAGCAGGAGTCGCTGGAGCAGCGCGCCCAGCGCGAACTGTCGGGTGAGGCGGACCCCGCGCGCAACCAGGCCTTCGAACTCGGCAGCCTGATCCAAGAGGTGCGCGAGCTCATGGGTTCGCTGCGCGACCAGTCGTCCGGCGAACGCCTCGAGCAGGCCGCGGGCGAGTTGCAGCAGGCGCTGCAGGGTGGCGACCAGGCCGCGATCCAGCAGGCGCGCGATCGGCTGCAGGCTGCCACCGAGGACGCGCCGCGCGTGCAGGGCCCAGAGGGCCCGCAGGCGGATCCCGCCTGGCGCGAGCTCGGGGAACAGCTCCGCAAGGCTGGTGCTGCCGACACCGAGAGCGGCCGCAAGGAACTGCAGCAGGCTGCCGAGGCCGTGCGCGAGCGCGCGAAGCAGGCAGCCGAGGCCGGAGCCGAGGCCAACGCGAAGGAAGCAGGCGAGCTGGGTGCAAACGCGAGGGAACAGGCGAGCCGACTGCCCGGCACCCGCGCCGAGGCGCCCGAGCAGGGCTCTCCCGCCGAGGCGGCGCAGCAGGCTGCAGCGCGGCTCGAGGAGGCCGGCAAGGCAGCAAGCGCAGCAGAGCCCGAACAGGCGCGTCAGCAGCTCTCCGAGGCCCTCCGCGGGCTCGAGGAGGCGCGCAACCGCCTGCAGCAGCAGTCCCCCACCGCCGAGCGGCAGGCCGGCCAGATGGCGGCGGCCACGGACCAGGCCGCGCGGGAACTGCAGAACACCCCCGATGCCCAGGCGGCCGAACAGAAGGCCACGGAGGCCCTGCGCAACGCCGAACAGGCGCTGCGCCAGGCTGGCGAGCAACTGGCCCGCAACGCGGAGGGCGCGGAATCGCAGGCCGCGCGCGAGCAACAGCAGCAGCAG
>JBEATZ010000472.1:0-2776 GCA_041161695.1 Planctomycetota bacterium
CTCGAAGAGGCTGTGGCTACGGTCGGTCATCTGGTCTGGGTCACTTCCTGCCTGCTGCGACGACCCGCTTGCGCAGGTCGTCGACCGCGGTCATGAGCGTCACGAAGGCCGCGTGCGGCGAGTCGTACGGGCTGAAGTACTCGTGTACTTCGGCGTCGCTGTGGTGCTTGGTGGCCACGTAGTAGACGTGGTCCGAGGTGGTGAGCCTGCGCCATGCGGCGAGCAGCTCGGGATGGGTTGCGGCGAGTTCCACCACCTGCGGACGCAGGTCGTGGATGGCCTTGTGCGCGGCCACCTGCATCGGGTTGCCGAGCCAGGCGGAGAGGTTGCGTTCGGCATCGGCCCACGAGACGTGATCGGGGATCGCCAGTTCGGCTGCGGCCTCGCGCTCCGCGGCCACCTGGGCAGGCGTGCGGAAACGGAAGCGCTCGTCCTCGAGGACCAGCGGCGGGAGGTGCCGCATGAACTCGAGGATCCCGGTGTGGGGTCCCTGGTGCTCGCCAAACGTCTCGTAGTCCATGAACAAACCGACGAACTGGGCCGGCGACGGGATGTCGTGCAGCCAGCGCGCGTACGTATCGGCAAACAGGGGGTACGCAGGCCACTTCTGGTTGCTGAAACGGAAGGCGATGTCGTCGGAGAGGGAATAGCTCCGCAGCAGGATCTTGAGCCGCTTGCAGCCGCGCGGCCGGTACGGCACCTGCGGGCTGCGCCAGCCGAGCAACCGGTCGGCCCCCTCGCCGAGGATGCAGTCGAAGCCCAGTTGTTCGACCTTGGCGCAGATGCGCTCGTCGACGATCAGCTCGGTGTTGCGGAAGGTTCCGGGCTCCGAACCGAACAGGTCGGTGATCACGGCACGGTGGGACGTCACCTGGTCGGCGAACTCGTCCAGGTCCGTCACGCCGGCCAGCGAGTGCATGCTGGTCTCGCACAGGAACTCGACACAACCGGATTCGGCGAGTTCCACGAAGCTGTCCAGGGCCTCGGGGACCCAGTCGCGCAGTTGCTGGATCACCGTGCCGGAGAGACTGAAGGCGCAGCGGAACGCGCCGTCGGTCTTCTCGATCACGTCGAGCAGGAGCCGGTTCATCGGCAGGTAGCAGCGCTGCGCGACGCGTTCCGCAACCATCCGGTTGAGGGGGTCGTCGAACCAGTCGAGCTTGGTGATCCGGCTGTCGGGACGCAGCCTGCGCAGCCGATAGGGCTGGTGCACCTGGAAGTAGAAGACGACGTCGATCAACGGAGCGCCTCCGCGACCAGGGCGTGCGCGCGCAGCAGCTCACCGGAGTTCCACGCCTGGGCGAAGGTGCCGCCGGGAACCTGCGGCTCGCTGGAGTCGAACACCTCGCTCACGTGGTCGAGCCCGGCCTCGTCGACTTGCGCCACGATGCCGTCGAGCAGCTGCCGCAGGCGCTGCGCAACGACCCTGCGCCCCTCGGACGGCGCCGCCGCAAGGGCAGCCTCGGTGAAGAAGCCCACGAGCCAGGGCCACACCGTGCCCTGGTGGTACGCAAGGTCGCGTTCCTCCGGGCCGCCGTGGAAGCGGGCGCGGTGGCGCGGATCCGCGGGCGCGAGCGTGCGGAGGCCACGGGGCGTGACCAGTTCGGACCACGCCTTCTGCACGACGGCCGCGCGCTGGGCGCGGCTGAGCGGCGAGAGTTCGAGTGCGGCGGCCACGACCATGTTGGGCCGCACGGTGCGGTCCGGGGCGCCTCCCACCCAGCGGTCCGCCAGCCAGCCCTCGGGCAGCCAGAAGCGCCGGGCGAAGGCAGCAGAGGCGAGGTTCCAGCGCGAGGCCCACGTGCGAGACCCGGTGGTGTCGCCGCGCAGGCCGGCAAGTGAGGCAAGGTGCGCCAGCAACTGGCACCACACGGCGTTGATCTCGACCGGCTGGCCGTCGCGGGGCGTGACCGGGCCGTTGTGGGTCATCGCATCCATCCAGGTGGCGTTGCGGTCCGGACTGCCGGCACGCAACAGCAGCGCCTCGTCGGCCTCGAGCATGCCCGTGCCGGCGAGGTAGCGCTCGGCGATGGCGACGAGGGCCGGGTGCAACTCGTCGAGCAGCACCTGGCGGCTGCCGCCGGCCAGTTGCCAGCGCCGCACCGCGAGGGCGAACCAGAGCGCAGCGTCCGCGGAGCCATAGTGGCTCGTGGCCACCGACTCGCCGAAGATGTTGGGCAGCAACCCGTCGCGCAGGTAGGGCAGCACGCCGCGCAACACCTCCGTGCAGCGCGCGAGGTCGCCCCGCGCGAGCGTGAGGCCCGGCAGGGCGAGGAACAGGTCCCTGCCCCACTCGTCGAACCACGGGAAGCCCGCGAGCACGCCGAGTCGGTCGCCGGGCGCACGGAAGAAGAACTGCTCCGCGCCGCGCCCGAGGCGCTGCCACGGGTCGACGAGCGGCGCATGGCGCGCCGGCCACGGGGCATCGGCAGCGACGCCCTCACCGGCGTGGAAGGCCATGCGCAGGTCCGCCCCCGGTGCGAGCCGTACCGTGAGCCGGCAGGGGCTCCACTGGTCCTCGTCGCATTCGTAGCCACGCCGCTCGTCCTCGGCGAGGTGTACCCCGAGGTACCAGTGCGAGGACTCGTCGAGTTGCAGGGCCGGTCCCGCCGCAGTCAGCGTGATCGGTGAGAGTGCCTCGTAGGGACGGAACCGGAACCCGCCGGCCACCCGACCGATCCGGGGGTCGAGGACGTCGTTGGCGAAGGTGAGGGCATCGTGGGCGCGGCACGAGAGCATCGGCCGCAGCCGCAGTTCGAGCGCAGCCGTGCCCGTG
>JBEATZ010000056.1:0-10887 GCA_041161695.1 Planctomycetota bacterium
CCTCGGGTCCGGCCACGGGTGGCCCCGCAGGCCCCGGCCCGGCCAAGGGCCCGACCACGGGCGGCCGCGGCATCCAGCTGGAAGACGACCTCACCCGCTGGGAGTTCTGGTGGGAGTTCAACAAGGACCCCTTCATCCGCCTCAAGCAGGCGATCCAGACCGGCGCGGTCCAGACCGGCTCGGACGAGTTCTTCCTCGGCGCCACGCGCCGCGTGGAAGCCAAGGACTCGCTCAAGCCCTCGGACGAGGACGTCCTGAACAACATCCTGCCCGCCCTCAAGAAGGCGATCGACTCCACCGACCAGCGCGACATCAACTCGTCGTGCATGGTTGCCATGGCGAAGGTCGGCAAGGACCACCCCGACTTCAAGCTGACGAAGGACGTCTTCGCTCCGCGCCTCACCAAGGGTGACCAGGAGATCGTCGAGACCGCTGCGCTCTCCATCGGCATCGCAGCCCTCGCCGACGAGGACAGCATCAACCTGCTCTCCGGCCTCGCGCTCGACACCGAAGCCGGCCGCAAGGCCTGCGCCAAGGGCGAGGTGAACGAACGCACCCGTGCATTCGCCACCTACGGCCTCGGCCTCGTCGCGTACCGCACGAGCAACACCGAGGTGAAGAAGAAGGTCTTCGAGACCGCCCAGAAGCTCCTGGCCGACGACAAGCTCAGCAGCCGCAACATCAAGGTCGCGGCCATCAATGCGCTGAGCCTGCTCAACATCGGCGCGGACGGCGACAAGGCGCTGCTCGACGAGACGCTGAAGGCACTGACGGACTACTACATGAAGCCGCTCGGCGCCGGTGAGCAGCTCATCCAGTCGCACTGCCCCACCGCGATCGCCAAGCTCCTGGGCCGCAGCCACGAGCGTTCGGGCGAGTACAAGAAGCTCTTTGCAGCGGACCTGCAGGAGAAGGGCAAGGTCAAGCGCAGCAACGACACGATCTTCATGTCGTGCGCGCTGGCCCTCGGCAGCATGGCGCTCCCCTACGAGGACGAGAAGTCCGAGGACGCGGAGTACAGCAAGCTGCTGCTCGAGTCGTGGCGCACCAACAAGAACGAGCAGACCCGCTACTTCTCGGTCCTCGCACTCGGCCAGATCGGTGGCGCGGCCAACCGCGACAACCTGATCAAGGAGTTCGACAAGGGTGGCAAGGCGCTGGAGAAGCCCTGGGCGGCCATCGCCATGGGCGTCTACGCCTTCAACAAGATCGACGCTGCCAAGGCCGCCGGTCGCACCCCCGAGCCCGAGCGCGGCATCGGCGAGACCCTGCGCAAGAGCATGGCCGAGCTGAAGAACCCGAGCGCCCTGTCGGGCATCGCGGTCGCCCTGGGCCTGGCCCAGTACAAGGATGCAGCGGACGACATCCGTTCGATGCTGCAGAAGAAGGTCAACGAGGACGAACTCGCTGGCTACCTCTGCATCGGCCTCGCCCTGATGAACGACGACCGTTCGAAGGAGGAGATCCGCTCGATCGTCGCCAAGTCGGTGCGCCGTCCCGACCTGCTCAAGCAGGCGTCGATCGCACTCGGCAAGCTGGGTGACAAGGGAGTCGCAGACCAGCTCCTCGGCCTGCTGAACGAGGGCGATGCGAACCTCGCCAAGCTCAGCGCCATCGCCTCGGCGCTCGGCTTCATCGGTGACCGTCGCACGATCGAGCCGCTCAAGAAGCTGCTGTTCGACGACAAGCTCACCGAGCTGTCGCGCGCGTTCGCGGCCGTGGCCCTGGGTGGCGTCGCCGACAAGGAGGACCTGCCCTGGAACTCCAAGATCGGCACGAACCTCAACTACCGCGCATCGGTCGAGACCCTGACGGACAAGACCGCAGGCATCCTCGACATCCTCTGATCCGCGGCGCCATGCGCCACGCCACTGCGGGGAGTTCCACGAACGTGGAACTCCCCGCAGTGCGTTTCAGGACCGGCACGCAGCTTGCATCCAGAGCGCGCCATGACCCCACCTGTCCCATCGCCCCGGCTGTCCTTCGCCCTCGGCGCCGCCCTCCTGCTCGCAACCGCGGAGGTGCGTGCCCACGGCGGCCAGTACCGGGGTCCGGGCGAGGTGGTTCCTCCAGCTCAAGCTGGCTCGTCCAGCAGCGGAGGTGCACCGATCAACCCGGGCGACTCCCAGGCCTCGGGCGGCGGAAGTGGCGCAGGCACCCGCACGCCCGGCAGCATGCCTGCGGGCTCCGGCAGTGCGCGATCCGTCGGGTACACCAACCGCGGCATCCCGCTGGAGGACGACCTCACCCGCTGGCAGTACTGGTGGGAGTTCCGCAAGGACCGTTACCTCGCGCTCAAGGCAGCGGTCCGCGACTCCTCCATCCAGCGCGGCACTCCCGAGGCACTGCTCGGTGCCACGCGCAGCGTCGATGCCCAGGATCGCCTGGCACCCTCGCCCGAGGAAGTCGAGAAACTCGTCATCCCGGCGCTGCGCGCGGCCCTGCAGGGCGCCGAGAGCCGGGACCTGGCCTCTGGGTGCATGGTCGCACTCGCGAAGATCGGGCGCAGCGGCACGGACTGGGACCTTCGCACCGACGTGTTCGCGCCCTTCCTCACGAGCCATGACCAGGAGATCCGCGAGACCGCGGCCCTGTGCATCGGCATCGCGGGGCGCACCGACCGGCTCGACCTGGAACTGTTGCACGCACTCGCCACGGACACGGCCGAAGGCAGGCAGGCAACGGGACGAACCCAGGTGGACGAGCGCACCCGCACGTTCGCCACCTACGGCATCGGGTTGCTGGCGCGCGCATCCGCCGATCCTGCATTCAAGCTCTCGGCGCTCGAAGCCGTGCTCCCCCTGCTCGACCTCGATCCATCCGTCCACCGCAACCTCATGGTTGCAGCGGTTGCATCGCTCGGGATGCTCGATGCACCGCGCACTCGCGATGGCGAGCGCATGACGCAGCGAGCCTACGATCGCCTGTTGTCGTTCTACGCACAGGATCTCGGCGTGGCGGCGCAATGGGTGCAGGCACACGCGCCCATGGCACTCGCGACACTGGCAGGCAAGGAAGGCATGCGAGCGGACCGCCTCCGCGAGCGTTTCCACGCCGACCTCCTCGCAGAGGGCCGCAAGCAGGGCGAGGTGGTCCAGCAGTCCTGTGCCATCGCCCTGGGCCACCTGCTTCGCCCCTGGGACGAAGAGAACTCTCCCGATGCGGCGATTGCCGCGAGCCTTTGGCAGGTGGCGCGCAACCATGGCAACCAGCAGGTGCGCTACTTCGCGACCATGGCCCTCGGCGAGGCCGGCGGCACCCGTGCACGTTCCGTGCTTCTCGCCCACCTGCCGAAGGCCAGGACGCTCGACCTCCCATGGGTCGGCTTGGCACTCGGGGTGCTTGCACACCGCCAGGCGGCTGCGGCCGGCAGCGGCCCGTCCAACGTCGACGAGGAACTCGCCCGGGCCCTGGTCGAAGCCATGAAGGGATCCCGCAACCCGGGCGCCACCTCCGGTCTCGCAGTGGCCCTCGGCCTCACCGGCTGGCGACCTGCCGGATCCGAACTGCGCGAACTGCTCGACCGCGCCCTCGGGAACGACGAAGAAGCGGGCTATGCGTGCGTTGGGCTGGGCATGCTCCAGGACTCGCTGGTGCGGCCCAACCTGATGACGCTGCTGGACAAGTCCTCGCGTCGCCCGGAACTGCTGCAGCAGGTCGCCGTGGCGCTCGGCAAGCTCGGCGACAAGGCCGCAGCCGAGCGGCTGCAGACAGCCCTCGCAGGAGGAGCGCAGACGCTGGCGCGGCTGGCGGCGCTGTCTTCCGCCCTCGGATCCATCGGCGATCGACGCAGCCTTGCACCCTTGTGCACGATGCTGGGAGACAAGTCGCTGACGCCGCTCACCCGCGCATTCGCAGCCGTGGCCCTGGGCAGCGTGTGCGACAAGCAGGCACTGCCCTGGAACAGTTCGCTCGCGGCGCTGGCCAACTACCGCGCAGCCGTCGAGACGCTCACCGACGGCGGCTGCGGCATCCTCGACATCTTCTAGCCTTCACCCGGCTCGGATCGCCAGGAAGGCGCACCCGGCCAGCAGCGCCATCGTCCCCAAGGCGACGAACAGGTTGCGGTCGGCCGCCGCCCTCGCGGCATCTGCCGTGCGGATCTCGCCCTCGAGGTAGCCGATGTTCGTGCGGATGCGACCCTCGGCATCCGACCCGGGACCCAGCGCCAGGGCGGCTTGGTACTCGCCCACGGCACTGCGGAGTTCGCGCAGGCTCCACCGCGCATTGCCGCACAACTCGCGCAGGTAGGTCGAGGGCTCCACGCAACGGGCAGCCGCCGCGAGCACGCCTTCCCAGTCCTGGTGCGTCGCGGCCTCGTGCGCAAGCTGTTCGCACTCGAGCAGCGAGCCGGTGCCGTTCATCGGCACGAGTTCGACCACGTCGTCGCCACTGACGTAGGAACGGTGAAGCAGCCTGTCGAGCCGCGGCAGGTCGTCGACGAGAGGCTGCTCACCACCAAAGGTGCCGTGCCAGCGTCGC
The DNA here is from genome assembly GCA_041161695.1 of Planctomycetota bacterium. Lineage (GTDB taxonomy): Bacteria > Planctomycetota > UBA1135 > UBA1135 > UBA2386 > JBEATZ01. The sequence continues at coordinate 4,483 of JBEATZ010000056.1, forward strand.
GGGTCGGCAGCGCGCCGGACGATCGACCGGAAGTGCTCGGCATCGCTGCCGCGCAGGCGTTCGCCACCGAAGGCGAAGCCGGCAAGGCTCTCGGGCCGGACCTCGCGAGGGGACCCGTCTGCAGCCTCGCGGCGGGCAACGAGCAGGTAGTTGCGCGAGTCTGGCACGCGGAATGCACGTGCGTTCCCGAACTCCTCGACAAGCGTGGTGCCGATCGCCTGCAGCACCGGGTCGCCGGGACGCAGGGCCCCCACGTTGCAGGCGATCACACCGCCGGGCTCGAGTCGCTGCCGCGCCGCAGCGAAGAACTCGCGGCTCGCCAGGTGCGCGGGGATGTACACCTGGTGCGCGTAGGCATCGACGTGGATCACGTGCCACCGGCCGCGCGCATGGTCCACGAAGGCCCTGCCGTCCATCCAGCGCACGTCACCGGGTGCACGGCGGCCGACGAAGTGGCGCTCCCCGAACTCGGTGCACGCGGGATCGATCTCGACGGCATCGACACGGGCACCCGGGTGCACGGCATCGTAGATCCGACGGAAGCTGCCAGCGGCGTCCCCGATCGACAGGGCACGCAGGTCGGCCGGGCGCGTCCCGTCGCCTGCGAGCAGCGGTGCGACAGCGTGCCAGTCGTAGTAGGCGCCGCCCGTGAAGACGCTGCCCTCCACCGCAACCGAGTGGAAGCTGTCGAGACCTTCGTTGATCTTGAGCGACGTACGTGCGCCACCCGGGGCATCGGGCTCGCGAACCACCTGCAGGTACTGGTAGGGCGTCTCGCGTTCCTCGAGGAGTTCGGTGCCTGGCCTCGGCTCACGGAGCGGTCCGCCATGAAGGGCGAGGGACGCGAGCAGCGCGAGACCGGTGGCGAGTCCGCGACGGCTCGGCATGGCGACCACCCCGCATGCGGCGATCACGGCAGCACACAGCCAGATGGTGGTCCTGCAGCCGAGCGAGGGCACGAGCAGGTGCGTCGCACCAAAGGTACCGGCGAGGCTGCCGAGCGTGGCAGCCGCCGACATGGTGCCCACCACGCGACCGAGCGGCGCATGGCGGGCGGCGAGCCCGACCAGGATGGGCGATGCCGCGCCGAGCAGGAAGACCGGGGTCGCGAAGAGGATGGCGGTCGCTGCGAGCGAGCCGCGCACCATGGCGGGCATCGCATGGTCCAGCGGCAGCTCCTGCGGGAGCAGTGCGCTGCCAAGTTCCCTCGCGAGCAGCGGAGCCAGTGCCAGCAGGGCGCCGGCAACGAGGAACAGCCAGCTGACATGGCGTGCGCCGCCGCCCTTGTCCGACTGGCGCCCGCCCCAGTAGGCGCCCAGGGCCAGGGCGGCGAGGATCACGCCGATGACGTTGGTCCAGACGTAGGCGCTGTCGCCGAAGTGCGGCGCGAGGAGCCGCACCGCAGTGAGCTCCACGCACATGCTCGCCGCGCCGGCCGCCGCAGCGAGGCCGGCAGCGGTCGCGAGCCTCATTGCTTGCCTTCGCCGCCGGTCGCCGGCGCCTTGGTCTCGGCCGGCACGTTGCACTCGAACAGCACGGGGAACAGGAAGTCCCCGTCGAACTTGACCAGCATCTGGTCGAACATGCGGCCGAAGTCGCGCGTGCTCTTCTGCGTGAAGGCCTTGTCGTTCACGACCACCGTGTACTCCTTGTCGAGGTCGACGAGCGAGTCGTTGAGCCACAGCGCGAAGTTCTCGACGCCGCGGGACTTGACGGTGATGCGGTTCGTGGCGCGGTCTGCGCTCACCTCGAGCCGTGGGCGCATGTCGCGGGGCAGGGCAGCCAGCGGGTCCATGCGGCCGATCACCGCCCAGAACGCCTTCTTGAAGCGATCGTCGTTGGGCTCGACGACGATCTGCGGGCGCATCAGGCGACGCTGCTTGTCTGCCATCCACTTCTCGATCTCGGCCGTGCCGTCACGGAACGGGTAGGCGCCGGTTGCATCCATCACGGTGCAGCTGCCGGCCTGCAGCTTGTCGAGGCTGTCCTTGAGCTTCGCGGCAGCGTCCTTGGTCTCTGCCGTGGCCACGAGCAGCACGGGCAGGCCCGCGATGCTGCCGAGGCGAAGGTCTTCCTGGAACACGGGCCAGCGCAGGATGACTCCGGCGAAGAGGTCCGGGAAGTGCGTCGCGAGGCGCAGCCCGAAGGCCGAACTCTCCTTGCCGCAGTCGAGGAACACGCGGCCGCGGTCGAGGTTGAAGTTGCGCTTGGTCTCGCCGAAGCCGAGCAGCAGCGAGCCGATGCGCGCGACCTCCTTCTCCTCCTCGCCTTCCCGGCCCGCAACCGGCAGGTCGTCCAGCGCGATGGTCTTGTCGATCTGCGCGACGTGGAAGATCGAGTCCTTGCTGGATGCGGATCCATCCCAGGTCTGGGCGTAGTGATCGCGCCCCTCGACCCAGCCGTCCTTCTCGCTCACGCGGCCGGGCACCACCAGCAACGAGCGCATCGGCACGTCGTTCTTGTAGGCCTTGGGGACCATCACGCTGTACTCGGGGAGGCCGTCCTTGGGCTTGGCGTCCTCCTTCTTGATCATGTCCGTGCCACTGCGTCGCTCGTACGTGAACGAGTTCGCGAAGATGGCCTGCAGGTCGGGCAGCGACTTGAGCAGGTTGCCCTTCTTCTCGATGCGCCCCTCCCACTCCTTCTGGAAGGCTTCCTTGGCCTTCTGGTAGTCGCGGTTGGCCTTGTCGCGCGCCTTCTCGGGCGCGAGGTCGTAGGCAGTGCGCGTCTCGATCAGCTTCAGGGCCTTGTCGCGCAGGGATTTCTGCTCTGCGGGCGCAAGGATCGGCTGTGCCGCGGATCCCTCCGGACCCTGCGGCGCAAGAGACAGGAACGTGGCGAGGAGGACGGACGAAACGGCCATGGGGTCTCCGTGGATGCTGTGGAACGGCGTGCCACCCGGCACCTGGGGCCCAGCGCCCCAACCGTCCGCGCCGTTGCAGGTTAGCGACTCGCAGGTCGCTTGTCAGGATCGCGCAGGCGATCTCCGAGCAGGTCCAGCGTCACCCGGCGGAGCATGGCTGCATCGGGGCGGAGCGCGAGTGCCTGACCGGCCGCGGCGGCGGCATCGATCCCCGACGAACCGGGACGCAAGGCCTCCATCTGCACGAGGTTGGTCACGGCCGGTCCCGTGCCGGGCCTGGCCTCGAGGGCCAGGGCACGCCGCAGTTCTGCCGCCGCCGCGGGCCAGTCGCCGCAGGCGCGGAGGAACAGGCCGCGATCGTTGCGGATCTGGTCGTCGGTCGGGGCGACCTCCACGGCCTGGCGGTAGGCAGCAGCTGCTTCCGCGCGCCGGCCGAGGTGCCGCAGGGTGAGGGCGAGGTTGGCCAGCCGGACCCCGTTCTCGGGGTCGGCCTGCACGAGGGCATCGAAGACCCACAGGGCGTCTTCCGTCCCGCCCTCGCGCAACGCACGGTCTGCGACGGGCAGCAACTGCGACTCCACCTGGGCGAGTTGGGACGGATCCATGGCCACGAAGACGGCAGCAGGCTGGCCGGGACCGCCCGCGTCGCGACAGGCCCGGACCAGGGATTCGAGGCGACCCAAGGCGGCGAGGCAGCGCACCTCGAGGACCACGCGGTCCATGGTGCGCCCGTGCACGGCGCATGCGGCTCCGGCCAGCTGGAGCCCCATGGTCGCCTTCCCTGCGGCCAGCGCCATCTCGGCGCCCCGCTCGAGCCGCTCGTCGCGGGCGGGTCCGTCCTCGATGCGGAGAAACCATGTGAGGGCCTCCCCCGCGACCACTGCCGCCTGCGCTCCCGCGCTCGCCATGGCACGTGCGTGTTCTGCATCGAACCGGACGACCGGATCCTGCTGCGCCACGAGCCAACGCGCCGAGCCGAGGACGCAAGTGAGTGCGAGGACGGCTGCCGGCAGGGTGTTCATGGGGTCCTCAGGTCTCGCGCCGCAGCCGCTCGAGCAGGCGCTGGTTGTTCGCGAAGGCGATGGCTTCCGGCAACGCATCGAGCGAGAAGTACTGCGCGTCACAGGCATCATCGGCGCCGCAAGGTTCGCCTGCAACGGGAACGGCGCGGTACACGACGAGGTTCGCGCGCTTGCGCGGATCGTCGCTCGTGTAGCACACCTCGAGCACCCCGCGCAGTTCGACCTCGACACCCGCCTCCTCCCGCGTCTCGCGGATGGCCGCCTGCTCCGGGCTCTCGTCGTACTCCTGGTAGCCAGCAGGAAAGCCCCACATCCCGCGATAAGGGTCGATGGCCCGCTGCACGAGGAGCACCTCGCGCCCCCGCAGCACCGCGGTGGCGACGGCCGCCGCGGGGGATCGGTACAGGACGAAGGTGCATGCGGTGCACGCGAGCCGGTCCGAGCCGTGCACGTGCCTCACCACGAGCTGCGCACCACACCACAGGCAGTGGGCCGCACGACGCATCCCGTCGTCCCCGAGGCTCATGGGTTCCCTGTCGGCTGGTTGCATCAGGCCCTTCATCCGCCATGATCCTCGCGTGCGCAAACGGCGGATTGCGATTCTCGGCTGCACGGGTTCCGTGGGGACGAATGCCCTGCGGATCGTCGATTCCAACCGCGATCGCTTCGAGGTCGCCTGCCTGACCGCCAACTCGCGCGCCGACGAACTGGCGCGCCATGCCGCTGCGTTCCTGCCCGCTGCCGCGGTGCTGACCGCCGCGACCGATCGGCCCTGTGGTTTGCCAGCCGCCACGAGCTTCCACAGCGGTCCGGATGGGATCCTCGCTGCCCTCGAACAGTCACTGCCCGACCTCGTGCTGAACGCGATCACCGGTGCAGCGGGACTCGCGGCCTCCGAGTGGACCATCCGCCGCGGCCTGACCCTGGCGCTCGCCAACAAGGAATCGCTGGTCATGGCGGGCAGTTGGCTCATGCCCATGGCGCGCGCCACCGGGGCGACCATCCTGCCGGTGGACAGCGAACACTGCGCGATCCACCAGTGCCTTCGCGGCGAGGACCGGGCCACCATCCGCAGGATCCACCTGACGGCATCGGGTGGGCCGTTCCGCCGCCGCGACCTCGCGACCTTCGACTCGATCACGGTCGAGGAGGCCATGAAGCACCCCACGTGGAACATGGGGCCGCGCATCACGATCGGCAGCGCCACGATGATGAACAAGGCCTTCGAGGTACTCGAGGCGCACTGGCTGTTCGACCTCGCACCGACGCAGATCGAGGTGCTCGTGCACCCGCAGAGCATCGTGCACTCGATGGTCGAGTTCGTGGACGGGTCGATGATGGCGCAGCTGGGACTGCCGGACATGCGCGTCCCCATCCTCTACTGCCTCTCCCATCCGGAGCGCATCCCCTTCGACTTCCAGCCCTTCGACCCCGTGCGCTGGAGCAAGCTCGAGTTCGAACCCGTCGACCCCGTGCGCTACCCCTCCGTGCCGCTCGCCTTCGAGGTGCTGGCCCGGGGCGGGGACGCAGGCGCCGTGCTCAATGCCGCAGACGAGGAACTCACCGCACAGTTCCTCGCCGGCAACGTGCCCTTCCGCGCGATCGTCTCGACCGTGCGCGATGTCGTGCGTGCGCGGCCGGCCCGTCCGATCACCTGCCTGCAGGACGTGATGGCGGCCGATGCCGAAGGCCGGAGGCTGGCCCGGGAGTTGTTGCATGCCGCCCCGTAGGCATCCTTGCGCCCCGGCTGCGGAGGCCCACAAGGCACACATGAGCCGCTGCACCGAGGGGACCCGAGGGAACTGACATGGGATCGATTCTTGCCGTGGTGCTGGGGCTCGGGCTCCTCATCTTCGTCCACGAACTGGGCCACTACCTCGCCGCACGGTGGATCGGCGCACGCGTGCTGGTGTTCTCGCTGGGGTTCGGACCGAGACTCGTCGGCTTCCGCCGCGGCCCCACCGACTACCGAATCTGCCTGCTCCCGCTCGGCGGGTACGTGCAGGTCGCAGGCCAGGACCCGCTGGACCCCGCGGCGCCTGCGAGGGACTCGCTCCACGCCAAGACCGTGGGCCAGCGCACCCTGTTCTTCCTGGGCGGCGTCCTCATGAACGTGCTGTTCGCCCTCGTGGCCTTCCCGCTCGCCTTCGCCGCAGGCGTCGAGTTCGTCGCGCCCGTCGTGGGCGGCGTGGACGCGGGCAGCGGCGCATGGGAGGCAGGGTTGCGCAAGGGCGACCGCATCGTCTCCATCGACGGCAAGCAGACCTACTCGTTCGAGAACCTCAACGTCGAGGTGGCCTTGCGCGGGTCGCGACCGATCCGCCTCGTGGTGGAGCGTGACGGCACCCAGTTCCCGCTCGAACTGCGCTCCAAGTACGAACCGGCAGCAGGCCTCTACACGCTCGGCATCGACTCGGCGCGCGAGGACCGCGCCCCCCGCATCGTCGTGACCGGCGGTGGTCCGGCGGATCGGGCAGGCCTGCAGGACGACGACGTGCTTCTCGCCGTGGGCGGCATCCC
>JBEATZ010000121.1:0-2661 GCA_041161695.1 Planctomycetota bacterium
GCCTACAAGGGCGTGACCTTCCTCGCCGCGCCCACGGTGTTCGGCGAGACCCTGCTCGTGCCCGTGTTGCGCAACGGCGCCTACGCGCTGCAGGCCATGAGTGCAGCCGACGGCAGGCCGCTCTGGTGCACGCCCATCCACGGCGGCGGGTCGCCGTACACGAAGGCCCCTGGCACGCCGTGCGCCGTGCTCGGCAGCACCGCCTACGTGCTCACCAATGCAGGATGCCTCGCTGCTGTCGACGCACAGACCGGCGACGTCCAGTGGGTGCGCCGCTACGAGCGCATCGATCCCTACCGCGTGCGCCCGCGCACCCGCAGCAGCGACCGTCCTGCAGAGCGCGGCTACGGCCAGCAGTTCGTCGAGACCGACCTGCAGAGCCACCTGCCCTCGGACCTGGTGCTCGCGGACGGCCTGCTGGTCTTCGCACCCTGCGACGGCGATGCGGTGCTCTGCCTCGACGCCGCGAGCGGTGCGGTGCGCTGGATGCTCGACAGTTCGAGCAGGCTGCTGCCCTACGGCAGGCTTCAGTACATCGTCGGCACGGATGCTCGCCACGTGTTCTTCGCCAGCGAGACCGACGTGGTGTGTGTCGACCTGAAGAGCGGCGTGCAACTCTGGACGAAACCCATCCCGCCCGAGGAATCGCTCGGCAAGTGGCGCGGCCGCGGCGTGCTGCACGATGGCTTCGTGCTGTTGCCCGGCAACCGCGAGCTGCTTGCCCTCGACACCCGCACCTCACCCGAGCTGGACCAGCGCGCCCGTGACGAAGCGGCTGTTGCCGCAGCGGGAACGGAACCGCAGGTACGGACGGTGCTGCCGGGCGCCCCATCCAGCGACTGGTTGCGCATGCCGCTGCCTGCGCCGTCCGTGGGGGAAGAGCCCTTGCGCGGTCCGTGCAACCTGACCGTGAGCGGTCCGTGGCTCGGTGCCTGCTACGAGTCTGGCGTCGAGGTCTACTCCAGCCGCACGGCACTGCGCGCCCTCGCAAGGGACGCGGGACCGGTGGACGCGGCGCTGTGCCTCGTCCTTGCTGGCGACATCGAGGAGGCCATGGGCGCCCTCGAGCGTCGCCTTGCTGCGGAGCCCGCGGACGAGGCCTCGGCAACCCAGCTCCTCGTGCTCGCGCGGCAGCAGGCGATGGGCGCAGCACGCACCGGGGATCGCAACGCGGCCCTGCAGGTCCTCCAGCGCGTGCGACCGCGCATGGATGTTCGCCGGGAGCTGTTGCTCGACTGGCACGTTTCCCGCATCGGCGTGTTCCAGATGCTCCAGGACCTGCAGTCCCTGGGCGCGGAACAGCAGCAGCTCTACCGGATCATGGAAGGATCGCGATGACTCCTCGGCACTTCGCACGGTTCGGTGGCCTCGCGCTCGCGGCCCTGGCGTTCTGCTGCGCGCTCCCCACGGCCCGTGCCCAGGAACAGGCACTTCCGCCCGGAGTGACCAAGGAGATCCAGCAGTCGATCCAGCGCGGGCTCGATTACCTCACCAAGACGCAGGCTGCGGACGGCAGCTGGCGCAACGCCGGCGGCTACGGCTCCTACCCTGCGGCGATGACCGGGCTCGCGGGCATGGCGCTGCTGTGCTCGGGCTCGACGCCCACGCGCGGACCGCACTGGAAGCAGGTGCGTCAGGCGACCGAGTTCCTGATGAAGCACTCGGACCCGAACAGTGGCGTCATCTCCGTGCCCGAGGAAGAGGGCCGCTCGATGTACGGCCACGGCTTCGCCCTGCTGTTCCTCGCCTCGGTGTACGGCATGGAGGAGGACACGGCGCGCCAGCAGCGCCTGCAGAAGATCCTCAGCAAGGCCGTCACGTTGATCGCCAGGTCGCAGTCGGCTGCCGGCGGCTGGCTGTACACGCCGGACTCGGGCGGCGACGAGGGCTCGGTCACCGTCACGCAGATCCAGGCGCTGCGCGCCTGCCGCAATGCGGGCATCACCGTTCCCACGACCACGATCACGCGGGCCGTGCAGTACATCCGCAAGTGTGCCAATGCCGACGGCTCGATCCGCTACAGCCTCGGCTCCGGCGGCGAGGGCCGACCTGCGATCACCGCAGCTGCCGTGGCCGTGCTCTACAACGCCGGCTCCTACGACGACCCGATGGCCGAGAAGGCCCTCGAGTACTCGAAGAAGCACGTGCAGGTGAGCGGCGGCAACTCGGGCCACCACTACTACGCGCACCTCTACATGTCACAGGCGCTGTACCAGCGCGGCGGCAAGGACTGGGACGACTACTACGCCCGCATGGCCAGCTGGCTGATGAAGCAGCAGCGCAAGGACGGCTCCTGGGACGGCGACGGCGTCGGCACGGTGTACGGCACCGCGATCGCGCTCACGATCCTGCAGTTGCCGCACGCGCTGGCGCCGATTTACCAGCGCTGATGCCCGATCCGCACCTGTAGAACAACCCACCCTCGCCACGCAGTACCCCCCTGACAGCACATGCTGCTGCTCGCCTTCCTCAACCCGATGCTCCTTTGGGCGCTGCCGCTGTGTGCGGTGCCCATCGTGATCCACCTGCTGAACCGGCGGCGGTTCCAGGTGAAGCAGTGGGCGGCGATGGAGTACCTGCTCAACGCGATGAAGCGCAACCGCAAGCGCATGCGCATGGAGCAGTGGCTCGTGCTGCTGCTGCGCGTGCTGGCGGTGCTGT
>JBEATZ010000160.1:0-9064 GCA_041161695.1 Planctomycetota bacterium
GCAAGGGCCGCCTCAACGCGCTCTACCGCGAGCGCTACGGGCTCGACCGCCTCTTCCTGCACTGCCGCTTCCTCAGCCTGCGCCACCCGGTCACGGGTGCACAACTCGAACTGCACGACCCACTGCCCGCCGCGCTGGAGCAGGTCGTCACGCGCCTCCGCGCCGCCCGCGCGGAGCGCGATGCGGCTCGGCAGGGCTGATCAGTTGTTGCCGATCGTCGTGCGCAGCGCGTTGCTGGTGACGAGACCCAGCAGGTTGAACGTGCTGTCGGGCGCCCAGGCCTGCAGGTAGACGGGCAGGCCCGTGATCGCCGGCAGGTTGGGCACGGTGAACGTGTGGGTCGCCTCGCCGCTGCCCGCAGGTGCACACGCCGACCCGAGCTCGATGGCCGTGTCGTGGTACAGCATGCAGCCGCCCGTACCGCCGAAGCCGGCGAGGTCGAAGGGCAGGAACAACGGCCCGACGGTCGTGTTGGACACGCCGAGCGACATGAAGGCGAGGCCCTGCGGCACGTTTCGCACCTTGGTGACGAACTGGGAGGCGTACACCGGCCCGCGCGCGCTCAGGGCCTCGAGGGTGAGCGGCTGGGTGCCGCAACCGGTGCCGAACGCCTGCAGGATGGGCGTGGAGTACACGGGGCCGAGGGCCCAGGTGTCGTCGAGAAAGACGGGAGCCAGCGGCGGTAGCCGGTCCCGGCAGGTCCTAGCCGGCGAATGCTCCCGTAAGTGCTGGATCTACAACCTGAACCAGCATCGGCACCCGACCTGGGCAGTTCGGAGCCGGTCCGGGTAGGCGCACGCGAGCTACCAATGCCCTACCTGCGCCGGTGCTGCCCCAGCACCTGTGCGCCCTCGTTCGCTGCTGCTACCTCGTGCTACCCGGGCGCCAGACCGAGCCGGCGAGCGGGCGACGAAGGGACACGACTCAGGTGCTGCGGCGCCCGCGCCGACTGGGCAGGATGCTGGCCGGCGTGCTCTTGCTCGCGATGGGCCTCGGTGCACTCGTGAAGCCGCCGGCCCCGACGCCCGGCTTCGTCAACCCCAGCAAGATCGCCGCATGCCTGACGCCGCTCGGCTACTCCGTGGGCACGTTGCAGAAGGTGCCGGGCGAGCTGTGGCAGGCCGTGTCGGCGAAGCCCCTCTTCCACGGCGACTACGGCGACGTGAATCTGTTCGTGAGCGGCCCGTCGGAGAGGATCGCAAGAGCCGTCGAACTGGAAGCCAACGCTTGCGCCGACCGATGGCCGGTGGCACGCGCTGAACTCCTCCGGGCTCTGCCGTTCCTTCTGGAGCACCTGCGCCTGCCGATCTCCGCCGAGTTGTTCCAGGTCATCGAAGCCGACACCGGGGAACGAGCCGGCACCGCCGAGTTCATGGTGGGCAGCGTCAGGGTCATCTACGCCACCGGCGCTCCTGTCGGTGACCTGCGGTCGGCCCGCGTCTCGCTGGTGCGCAAGTAGCCGAGGATGGAACGAACGATGAGGAAGACGATCGCCCCACTGCCGCTGGCCCTGCTGGGATCATGCCACCTCCTCCTTCCTGGGCTACGTGGGCCGGAGCCGGTGAAGGAGCCCGAGATTGTGAGGGTGAGGCTCAAGCCCCAGGACCAAGCCGCCTCCGCGGGCCCACAGCCGATCCCGGACGTGGCGAGGGTATTCGCCGTCATCTACCTGCAGGAGGCGCTGAAGGACGTCGACAGCGCCAAGATCCAGTGGGGATCGGACCTGAGGTTGGCCACGTGGTTTGAGCACGATGCGGCGGTCAAGGACGTGCGCACCTACCGCGAGGTTGCCGGCTGGAAGTTCTTCGCTAACGTGAACGCAAAGAACGGCTTCGGCGCCTACGCGGGCTGGCAGTCCTGGCGCTTCCGGTTCCGCCAGGATCGGCTGGCGGCGGCGGAGCCGGTGTCGGCTGCGCCGCTGCGGTGAACGAGTGAGTCAGGCCTCCGCGACATCCTCCTCGGCGTCATCCCCGCGGCGGCACTTCGGACGATCGGCCGAAGATCTCTGAGCGCGCGGGGCGAGCCGCCATCACTTCGGCACTCGCACGACTCTGAAGCCGACCAGCACGCTTCCCGCACCTTCGTCGATCGACCAGCGAGACCATACGCGACCCGGCCGTTGCGTATCGGAAAGGAGAGCATCTAGGAGGTTCACGTCGCCAGTGGTCACTACGGGCCCCCCTCGCGCCGGTCTCAGACCACCCTTTTCCGGCTCTCCTGACGTTCGTGTGGGTACCTGAATGCAATGAACGGGTCTGCGCCATCGCGTGATTGCTCCCTTGGAAACCCCATCTTCGTGTTTCCCCTGCCGCAGGGCAGCCCCGTGCTCTTCCCCTTCTTCGCCAAGGACGCTGCTCCTGCTCGGCCGCTGTCAGCTTGCAGCACCGACGCTCTGGTGCGGCAGCCGGAGCATGATGCCGGTGCAGCGCAGTTCGATCATGGCGCGCACGGCATCGGCGGAGTGGAATCCGTAGGCTTGCCGCGTCGCGAGGCGCGCCTTGGTGTTGAGGCCTTCGGCGCGACTCGTCGTGTAGCCAGTCTCGAAGTAGGCGACCACGCCGTCGAAGCAGCGGCGTAGGGTTCGCGCGACCCTGCGGAACGGTGCGAGCTGCGACCGCATCGCCCAGGCAATCCACTCGTTGAGCCGGCGCTTGGCCCACGGCGTCGTGTAGAGACTGCGGTAGATGCCGGCGAGCGACTCCTTGAGTAGGTAGGCGCGGTAGAGCAGGCGATTCTGCTTGGGTAGGTCGGCGAGGCGCTCGTGCTCTGTCGGCGTCACGTTCCACGGGTTGCGCAACAGCGCCCAGCGCAGGTGCTTGATGCCCCGCGCTTCGTCGGTGCCGCGCAGACGTTGCCATTCGCCGCGGCGCACCTCGTCGACGGCCTTGGACGCGAGCTGCTGCACATGGAAGCGGTCGTAGACGATCGTCGCGTTGGGCAGGCAGCGGCGAATCGCCTGCGCGTAGCCCTCGAACATGTCGATCGCGGCGTGACGGATCCGCGCACAGGCTTCACGTCCGATCTCGACGAAGAAGGCCTCCAGCGTCGCCGCCGAGCGGCCTTCCTTGGACCACAGGATGCGTCCGGTCTCGAGGTCCGAGACCAGCGTCAGGTAGTGCTGACCTTTGCGGAACGACAGCTCGTCGGTGGCGATCGCCGTGACCCTCGTCCAGTCGATCGGCGTGCGGTGCCGTGCCACGACCCTCTCCAGAATGGTGCCAACCGAACGCCAGGCGATGCGCAGCATCGAGCTGATCGCGGTCTTGTCGCAACGCTGGGCGAGCCAGCCAACCAGCTCCTCGAAGTGCAGTGTGAAGCGCGACTCGGGCTCTGCCCAGCTGACCTGTTCGACGACGACTCCGCAGCGGTTGCACTCGACACGAGCCAGGGTGGCCTCGAGTTGGACCTCCCAGGCACCGAAGTCGAGTAACCGCCCGGTCTACCCACCCCGCCAGCCAAGCCGCGCGCAGGTCCGACGCTGCCGCGTCACCGGTCAGCGAGCTTCAGCCGTCGCCCGAGCGGCCTTCCACAGGCGCGGCGTGAGCGTCGCCGGGTCGACGCCCTCGGCGATCTTCTGCAGCACGTCCTTCAGGTAGGCCCACGGCTCGATGCCGATCAGGCTGCAGGTGCAGACGAGCGAGTAGATCGCGGCAGCCCGATGGCCACCTTCCTCGGATCCGGCAAACAGCCAGTTCTTGCGCCCGATGGCCACGCAGCGCATCTGCCGCTCGGCGCGGTTGTTGTCGATCGCGACCCGACCATCGCCCGTGAAGTACCGTAGCGCATCCCACTGGTTCAGGAAGTAGCCGACCGCCTTGCCGAGGAGACTCTTCGGTCGCGTGGTCTTCCGGAGCTCTGCAAGCCATGCCTGCAGCGCGTGCAGCACCGGCAGGGATTCGCGCTGCCGCAGCTCGCGGCGCGCATCCGCGTCGAGCCCCAGGTCTTTCGCCTCCCGCTCGATGGCGTAGAGCCGCCGGATCGCCGCGATCGCGTGGCCGGCGTTGACCTTGTCCTCCGCCTCGGCCTCCACGAAGCCGCGGCGAGCGTGCGCCATGCAGCCCGCCTCGACGATGCGGCCATCGACGTACAGATGGTCGTAGCCCGAGTAGGCGTCGGCCTGCAGCACCCCGCGATAGTCGGAAAGGAATCGCTTCGGTCCTTCGCGACTGCGGCCCGACGTGAAGTCGAACACCACCTCCTCGCGGTCACCGACATAGACCCAGAGGAAGCCCCGCTACCTCCCGTTGGGATGCGATCGATCGAGGACGAGTACCGGTGTGTCGTCGCTCTGTACGACCGCGGATTCGAGCACCGACGTGCGCATCGCGCGCACGACCGGGGCAACCAGTTCGACTGCGTCACGGACCCAGTCGCCGAGAGTCGACTCGGCGATGTCGGCCCCGTGGCGTGCGAAGATGCAACTCTGACGGTAGAGCGGCAGGTGGTCCTTGTACTTCGCAACCAGCACCTGGGCGATCAAGCCCGCGGTCGCCATGCCCTTCGCGATCGGCTGTGCAGGCAGCGGCGCAGTGCGGACGCCGCATTCCTCGTGGTGCTTGCACGCATACTTCGGGCGCACGGTTTCGATCACCTTCGTCACCGCCGGCACGAAGTCGATGCGCTCGGACACCTCGCGACCGATCTCCTGCATCACCTCCCCGCAGCACGGGCACTTGCGTTCGGCCTCTGGCACGTCGAGCACGATGGTCTCACGCGGAAGGTCCTTTGAGATCCTCGTCGCTCCGCGCTTCTTGCGCGTGCAGGTCAGGGTCTCGTACTCGTCGTCCGCGGCTTCGTCGGCGTGCGGCGGCGGGGGCGTCTCCGGATCGTCACCTGGGAATGGCAGGAGCGGGTGCGCGTCATCCCTCCGCTCGCTCTTCCTGCCGTAGAGCTGGTGCAGCAGCTTCTCCACCTTGTGGGTGAGTGCCGCGTTGCTCGACTGCAATGCCACGTTGCTGGACAGCAGGTCTGCGTTGCTCGCCTCGAGCTCTGCAACCCGCGCGCGCAGGCGCTCCATCTCGCTGTTGTCGACCGACATCGCCGTGCGTCTCTACGCACGAGCAACACGATGAGGGACGCGTTCTTTCACGAATCCCGCGAATACCAACGCCTTCGCGATGCAGTCTTCAGGTCGATCCCGCCGAGCATGGCGGCCAGGTCCGAGGCCGGCATCTCGAGTTGCTTCGACTCGCTGCCCTCGGGCAGGGGCCATGCAAACGTGCCGCGCTCGAGGCGCTTGGGTCCAACCCGGGTACATGGGTGACAGAGTTGTCCGGGCACATGGGTAACAGCCGTCGGTGACCATGGTGGTCACGTCGGGTCCAGTTCCCGGATGCCCTGGACCCAGACCGATCCCGTGAACGAGCGGATGAAGTTCGTCGTGGCGCTGCAAGGAGGCGACCTGAGCATGGTCGAGGCGTGCAGCCAGTTCGGCATCAGCCGTAAGACCGTATCCAAGATCCTGACGCGGTACGCCGAGTGCGGCATCGATGGCCTCCGGGATCAGCCGAGAGCTCCGCACTCGCACCCGAACCAGACCGCTCCCGAGGTCGCGGGCTTGGTGCTGCGGGTGCGAAGGGAGCACCCGACGTGGGGCAGCAAGAAGATCCTCGCAGTCCTCGAGCGCCGGGAGCCCGATCAGGACTTCCCGGCCCGCAGCACGGTCGATGCGATCCTCAAGCGGGCGGGCGTGGTCGCGAGCCGCAGGAAACGGCGTCCTCGGCAGCCAAGTGCGCGACCTCGCGCGGAAGCTCGAGCCCCGAACGACGTCTGGACCATCGACTACAAGGGCTGGTTTCGCGTTGGCGATGGCACCCGCTGCGACCCCCTGACCGTGAACGACAGCTTCAGCCGCGCCTCGCTGGTGTGCCGGGCGATGGTCTCGCCGAAGCTCCACGACGTGCGGATGCGCCTTGAGGAAGCTTTCCAGCAGTTCGGACTACCGCGCACGATCCTCAGCGACGATGGCCCCCCGTTCGCCTCGGGCGGCATTCGGCGCTTGTCGCGGCTGTCGGTCTGGCTGCTGCGCCTTGGTGTGCAGCCGCTCCTGATCGAACCCGGCAAGCCTGAGCAGAATGGCAAGCACGAGCGATTCCACGAGACCCTGAAGGCCGAGACGGCAACTCCGCCACGGGGTTCGATCAGTGCCCAGCAAGCCGCGTTCAACCGCTTCCGGGCGGTCTACAACGAAGAGCGACCGCACGAGGCCCTGGGCATGAAGGTGCCCGCCGAGCTGTACGACTTCTCGCCTCGACCGATGCCGGAGAAGTTGCCCGAGCACGAGTACGCCAACGACATGGAACTGCGCCGCGTGCGGACCGACGGATCGATCAAGTGGGCAGGCAGGATGCTCTTCGTGGGCGAGGCGCTTGAGGGCGAAGTCGTTGGCTTGAGGCAGGTCGACGACGAAGCCTGGACGCTGCACCTCGGACCGATGCAACTGGGCACGCTCCATGCTCGGTCTCGCGTCATCCTGCCACCTGAGGCACCGTGAGTGTCACCCATGTGCCCGGACACGCCCCGAAGCTGGGCATCGACGACCTTGGGGCGACGAGGAACGGCAGCCTCCCCCGGGTCGCCCCGCGTGCTGGCTGCCGGTCTGCACCTCGTCGCTTCGCTCCTCGGTGCCTCCCGTCATCCAGCACGCGCAGGACGGAAGGCCGCCTTGCGGCCGGCCAAGAGGGGTGTCACCCATGTGCCCGGTCAAAAGTGTTACCCATGTGCCGGGTTGCACATTGTGCAGCAACCAGAAGCCAGACCGCTCCCAGTAGAGGATCTTGATCCGATCTCGATCGCGATTGCAGAACACGAACAGGTGGCCGCTCATCGGCTCCTGCTCGAGCGCCTGCGCTGTCAATGCGGCAAGGCCGTCGATCGACTTGCGCATGTCCGTGGCGCCGCGCGCCAAGTAGATGCGCACCGACGTCGGCAGGCTCAGCATCGGACCACCCGGAGCAGGCGGCGGAGGTCTTCCTCGTCGAAGCCGGGTGGGATGCGAAGGGTCGTGGAGCGGTCAACTTCCAGTTCGAAGCACGGGGCAACCGGGCCGTCCTGCGCGCTGGCGACATCGCCACTGACCACTTCGACGGGCACCAGGTCGACGCGGTCACGCCGCAGCTTGCTGCGCCACCAGTAGAGGGTCGTCGGGGAGATCCCGCGGGTTGCCGCGAACTCTCGAACAGGGAGGCCGCTCTTCTCCTGCGCGGCGACCAAGCGCCGCCACTTCGTTGCCGAGGTGCTCGTCATGCCCCGCATCGTCGCGGCGTGAGAAGCCGCGGACAGATGGGGCTACCGGGCGGTTACCCGGTGCCCGGCCTGCCCCCGCAGACACCTTCGCCACTGCACCCACCGCACGAACCGCCCGAACCGCATCCGCACCCGCCGGGCGACCATTCGCCGCCGGTGGACCCGCAGTCCCACGTACCTTCGGAAAGCAACTCGATGCCGACGTGCGGGTCGGAGACTTTCACTTTGTCTCAAGAGAATAGAGGCCGTTAGGGTCGAAGCGCCGTGCCAACTGCCCTCCGCCGAGTTCGAAAATGAGGCCGTCGGCATCAACTCCAACGCCTTCAAGCACGAAAGCGCCAACTGCATCGGTCTGGACGCGAACAAGGCCCGGCAAGACGCCACCCTCCCCGTAGCCGCATCTAACTCCCACGCCTGCAATAGGCGCGCCCCCCTTGGTGACAACTCCCACATATCTAGCAGGGGCGCGCAATGCGAACCGCAACTCGCTGGATGTTGCGCCTGCAACCTCCAGCACTTCCTCTCCGTAGCCCTCTACCTTCACTGCCACAACACTGTCCCCGCCTAGCCGAAGACAGCGCATTTGCCGACTATCCGCTGCGTATACCCTGCGCCCGGCGATTCCTCGAACCTCCAGTCTTCCGGACACCTTCTCGTTGCTCGCACTGTCGATCGAGACAACCCACTCTTCGGTAGCACCCAGCCGGAAGATCAGCACCTCGCCGCCCTGCTTTGCCTCGCCCGCCACAACCGCAGGGCCGTATCCACGCCCAAACGCCACCGCTTTGAATTTCCGGCTCTCCTTCATGCCAGGGAAAACGATGCTGCCATCCTCTAACGACGTGCCGGTCCAAAGGGACAACACGTCCATATTGCATGTCACTCCTGAAACAGGCAAGCCAAGATGGTCGATTACCCTGCCGGCAGTGGCGACGCCCTTGCACAGCCGAATGGTTTCAGCTTCATACCTGCCCCCCGACCATTTGCCCGGCGGAAGCCCACGCCAACGCCGACTCTCGTGATCGGGTGCCGCCACCTCGAACCAATGGCACTGCGAAGTAGTATCTAGCGGGACTTCGAACTCCCCGTTGGGGCCAGTCACCTGCGCCTTGAGCGCTCCCATTTTCACGAGCACCTGTGCATTGGCGATAGGCCACCCACCCTCACTATCGACGAGGACGCCAACAAGGGACCCTCGCAACTGCCGCACTGTGATGCGGTCCAGCTCAATTCTAGAGGGCCAAGCATCGGCCCCAAGAACTAGATCCTCAGACGGTCGAAGTGCGCCCCATGCTGCTTGACTCGTCACCCTGGCGCAGAGGGCCACATCCTTTGCGGGCACTCTGTGGATGACAGTTGAAGCGATCCCACCGGCCTCAGTATCCACTTCGGCAATCGCCGTCCCGTTGAGCAGGAACTCGACGGGCACTCCATCGACCGGCTCTCCTTCCTCATCTTGGAGTAGGACCACGACAATAGGTGCTTCTCTGTGACCTACTTGGCCTTGGGGCTTGCCATCGTCAGGCGTCGCGCCATGGACTGGCTCACGCACAGGAGGATCGGTGTCCCTTGCTTCGCCCCCCTCTCGGACTAACGCTGCCATACCCCCGGGATCCTGCTCCTGCAGTAGGGGCCGAGGGCATCCGCCACCGAAGTATGACACTGTGGCAACGGCGAGGACAAGCGCTACGACAAATGCAACCGCTGCGACCCTACTCGATGACATTGCGCTTCTCCGCGTCAACCATGAAGACATCACCTGAGGACTCACCGACGAACTCGAACACGACAGGTTCGACCGCTGACTCCGAACCGCCTG
>JBEATZ010000202.1:0-5680 GCA_041161695.1 Planctomycetota bacterium
ATCGAACGGCCGGAAGGGCACGGTCGGATCCTGCTTCGCAGCCGGTGCAGGCGGCTGCGCCGGCTGCTGCGCGAGCAGCTCGGCTGCGCCTGCAGGCGCGAGCACGACGGTGGCCAGGAACAGCAGCGTGGCGCGCATCACCTTCCGCCTTCCGCTTCGGTCTCCTGGTTGAGCTTCACCGCCAGCTTGCGCGTGAGGTCGCGCACCTTGGCCTGACGCTCCGACAGGTCCTTCGCCTTGGCACGAGCCTCGTCGGCCTCGCGCTGCTCGGCGGGAACCGTCGACTCGTACTCGGCAGTGCGCTTGTTCACGCGGTCCTGCAGGTGACGGATCATCTTGAGTTCGGCGCTGATCGGGACGAGGGGTGGCTGACCGCCACCCGCGCAACCCATTCAACCACCCTCCCTGCGCTCGATGTTCTTGCGCAGGGCGTCGATGAGCAGGGCCAGCGTGTCCTCGATCTGGGCCTGCCGGGACTGGACCACCGCGCCACTGTCGTTGGCGCGGACCATCTTCGCGACGGCATACAGGTCGTCGCGCAGTTCGGTGACGATCTCGGGGAACACGGCGGTGGTCCCCTCCTCGTCGAGCAGCTTGAGCGCGTCCGCGGCCTCGGTGCCGAGCGCGAACTCGCCGGTGCCGATGTTCTGGCACTTCTCGACCAGGCTCGCGGGCAGGTTGCCGTCGGCGGTGAGCACCTGCTTGCGCGTGCTGTCCACCACGGCCGTCAGCGCCGTGAGTTCCTTCTGCTTCGCGAGCATCGCCGTGAAGCGCTCTTCCAGCGCGCGCAGGATCTCGTCCTGGAGCTGCTGGCGCAGCTGGGCGATGGCTTCGTCGAGTTCGTCGCGCGCGGCCTCAAGGTCCTCCTTGGCGTCCTGCTGCTGGCGCTTCGCGGGCTTCTCCTCCTTCAGCTGGCCGGCAGCGGCCTTCTGCTTGGGCACTGCCTGCTGGACCTGCTTGCGACCGGGCGTGGGCTTCGCGCCCTCGCCGCTCTCGTCGCCGGCCTCGTCCTTCTCCATCTCCTTGGCCAGCTTGTCGGTCTCGCCCTGGGTCTGGTCCTGCTTCTTCGCCTGCTGGTCGAAGGGCAGCTTGAGCAGCTCGCGCTTCGCCTCTTCCGCCAGCTTGTCGAGTTCGGCCTGCGCCTTCTGCAACTGCTCGATGGCCTGGTCCTGGTCCTTCAGCGAGGACTCGGGCTTGTTGTCACCCAGCTGCTGCTGCGCCTGGCCCATCGACTTGGATGCCGAACCGGCAGCCTGCGCACTCGCGGGCTTGGACTCGGCAGGCTGCGCGGGCTGGCCCTCTGCGGGCTTCGGCGCCAGCTCCTCTGCCTTCTGGTCGACGCGTTCGAGCTCCTTGGCGACCTGCTCGGCCTGCTGCTTCAGCTCGCCCTCGCGGCGCGCCATCTCCTTCGCGGCTTCCGGGGCCGCCGACAGGCCGGCTTCGTTGGCCTGGGCCCGCAGTTCCTGCTGGGCCTTCAGCAGCGCATCCACCTTGGCCTTGGCCTCGGCGATCGCCTGCAACTGCTTCTGCAGGTCCTCGGTGCGGGCCGAGGCGTCCTTCTCGGCCGTCTGGTCCTTGGCCAGCTGGTCGACGCGGTTGCGGTAGCCCTCGAGGCGCTGCAGCTCCTCGAGCAGCTTCGCCAGGTCGGTGTCGCGGTTCTGCAGCAGTTCGAGCAACTGCGAGAGGTCCTGACGGACCTTCTTCATCGCCTCGAGCGCCTCGTCGAAGCGCTCGCCGTCGAGCAGCTTGCGGATGTCCGCCATCGACTCGTGCAGGCGCTTCTCGACCACGAACTTGTTGCCGAGCGACAGCAGCTTGCTCTCCTCCGGCTTCGAGGAGGCGAGCATCTGCTCCATCTTCTGCATGCGCTCGTGCAGTTCCCGGAACTTGGCCCGCGCCTGCTCCTGCCGGAGCTGGGGCGGGTCCTGGGCGCGCACTTCGCCCGAGAACGTGGGCGCGAGCGCGCACAGCAGGAGCGCGAGCGCCATGGACATCCAACGCATCATGGTCAGCTGCCTTCCCGGTGGCTCACTTGCCGCCACCAGTCTTGGGTTGGCTCTCCTTGCCCGGACCGGGCCCGAAGAGCGAATCGAGCGTGTTCTTCAACGTGGTTTCGACGTCGAGGATCGCGCGATCCTCGAGTTTTATCACCCCGCGCAGGTCCTCCAGTAGGGCCGCCAGGGTTTCCGCCTGCTCCATCCGCTGCAGCACGGCCTGGAGCCGGGCGACGATCTGGTCGATCCCGGCTGCAGCTGCCGTGCGGACGGCCTCGTCGCCGGCCGCGGCGAACTCGCCCACCTGACGGGCGGTGCGGGGGAAGTCCTCCTTGCCAAGGCCGGCAAGGGGCACCGTGATGGCGTTCTCGATCTCCCGCACCTTGGCAGGCTCGATCAGCCGGTTGTTCTCGTACTCCAGCAGGATGCGGCCGTAGGTCTCGGCCACGAAGGCCGCCCTTCGTCCCAGCGATGTCTGCTGGCGGGACACGGCGCGCAGCCGTGCCTGGGCCGCCTTCGCCCGCTCGTCGGCTGCCGTCGGGTTGAGCATCTCGCGCACCTCGAGCAGCACGGTTCGTTCCTCGTCGAGGATGCGCTGGAGCTCCATGCGCTGTTCCACCTGCCGACGGCGCAGCTCTTCGATGAGCCGCTCGCGCGTCACCACGCGGAAGACGAGGGTCTCGGTGAAGCTCTCGTGCGGGTCGCCGGGGCCGAAGTTGTCGCGCGCGCCGATGCGCAGCGAGAGGTTCATGCCGGGCCGCACGAGGTTGGCAGGATCGTTCTCGTCCTGGCTGCCGTTGATGCGCAGCAGGTCGACGAGCACCGTCGTGTCGTGGCGGAGCGCTCCAGCGGGGAGCGCCTCGCCCCATGCAGCAGGTGCGGGCTGGAAGGGCGCTTCCGCCGCTGGCTGCGCCGAGGCCTCTGCCGTGGCCGCCGCCTCGACAGCCGTGCGATAGCCGGCTGTGAGCGAACGCAGCCCGAAGTCGTCCTTGGCACGCAGGTCGCCGGGGATGCGCGCCTGGGCGCACACGAGGTTGCCGATGCCGCGCAGCTTGAAGTCGAGCTGGGGCGGACGGTCCTCCACGACGCGCAGCTGCAGGCGCGGCGGCTGGCCGGCGCCGAGCCGGTCGCGGTCGATCACGTCCACCACGACGAGCATCGACTGCTCGGGCGCATACGAGCCCGTGAAGCCGTGCACCGATCCATCCGCTGCCGGCGCGTCGAGGGTCATCGCCACCTTCTTCTCGTCGGCGGTGAGCAGGAACGCCTCCTCGAGAGGCTTGTGGCTGCGACCGCGGAACTCGAGCCTGCCGCCGCGCGGCACGCGCAGGTCGCCTTCGGCGGCGCCCAGTTCCTCGGGCTCGCGCTCCATGTAGGCAGGGAACACGAGGCGCACCGCGAGATCCTCGATGCGCGGCCGCTCGACCACGTCCACGAACAAGGGCTCGGACAACCCGTCGCCGCCCTCGACGCGGATCTCGGCGCTCGCGAGCACGGCATCGAGGGTCCAGCTGAACTCGCGTGGACCCGTCATGCTCATGGGCTCGACGCCACGCTCGCCGGTGGCGAAGCGGTAGGTCACGAAGGCCTGGTCGGGCACCGGCCCCTCGACGGCGACGCGCAACGTGAGCGAGTCACCCTGCGGCATGCGCACGCGCGGCCCGGCATCCACGAAACTGAAGCGCGTGTGGCGCGGCCACTCGACGGAGGAGAGGGCGAGGTTGCGTGCCGCCCACAGGCCGAGCGAGCCGGCGTCGAGAAGCGTCCACGCGCCGAAGACGGCAGCTGCACCAGCGAGCAGCATCGTGTTGCGCCGCGCGCGCTCGCGGTCGAGTGCCGTGGCGAGCTCGACGGCAGGCAGCTTCGAGCGAACATCGTCGACGACTGCCTGCATGAGCGCTGGCGACTCGACGGCACCCTTCCCTTGTTCGAGGCGGCGCTCGAACTGCACGGAGCTGATGAGCGCCTGCTGCAGCTGTGGCTGGCTGCGCTCGAGGGCGAGGGCCAGTTCGTCCTCGCCCAGTTCGACGCGCATCGGGCGGACGAACCGGTCGCGCACGATCCGGACCAGCAGCACGGCGAAACCGAGCAGCAGCACCGCGCGGAAGCCGAGTTCGAGCCGCAGCATGCGGTCGACGAGCAGCGTGAAGAGTGCATAGGCAGCGAGTGCGCTGCCTGCGGCGCCAAGTGTCTCGACGACGATGGCGCGCCGCGCCGCGCGCCGCAGGCTGTCGAGCCGTTGTTGTGCCTCGCGGAAACTCACAGCAGGTTGAACCTCTTGCGCAGCAGCCACTCCAGCGTGAGGGCCACGAGCACCAGGGCGAGCGTCGGCCAGCCGTCCCACAACGCGTGTGGCGTGGGGAACGTGTCGGTCGTGCTGCGGGAACCGATGCGACCCAATGCCTCGAACAACTGGGTCGGGGTGTCGAAGAGCTCACCGCCCGTGGCCGCCGCGATGGCGGCAAGCTCGGCGCGGTCCATGGGACCTTCCTTCTCGAACTGGGCGGGAACCACCTGGAACGAGGCCTCCACCTCGCGGCCCTGGCGCAGGATCGACTTCACGCGATGGAAGCCGGTGGCCGAGGGGCGCCACGTGGTCTCGTAGGTGCCCGGCAGCTCGGCCACGGGTTCGAGGCGCAGGGTCTCCGCGGGCTGGCCCTCGCGCTCGAGGGCGAGTTCGACGTACTCCTGGAGCAGCGGCTGGAACACTTCGTTCTTCGCCTCCACGGCAATGCGCATCGCGTCGCCGAGTTCGACCTTCTCGTCGCCGAGCAGGATGCGCATGCGGCTGTTGCCGGCGTTCAACCGGCCCTCGAACAACCAGCGCACGCCCTTCACCCAGTAGCGGTTGTAGGCAGCCTCGAACAGCGAGCGCCACCGGTAGCTCTCGTCGGTTCCCTGCCACAGCACGCGCCCGGCTCCCACGGGCTGCATGGCGAGCAGCACCATGCCGCGTCCCTCGCGCTTCAGCTCGGGGTTGCCGTGCTCCACGAGGACCGTGGCGGCGGGCTTGGCGCGGGTCACGGGGAAGGCGAAGTGGAAGCCGGGCAGGCGACTCCACACCAGCTTGGCCTCCTCGCGGCTCTCGGCAATCCGCGTCAGCTTGGCGCCCGGGCCGTCCTCGCCCTCGGTCGTGAGCGACCACGGCCACGGCCGCGGGAATGCGTAGCCGAAGCCCACCACCTGCCGCTCGGCGCGGCTGATGTCGCCCTGCACGGGCAGCAGCGCGGCAAGCGGCTCGGTCGAGGCGCCGGGGCGCAGCGCATCGAGCGTGAACTTCTCACCCGCGACCCACCACAGGCCGCAGCCGCCCTCGAGCACGTGCTTGGCCACGTTCTCGCAGAACGACTTCTGCAGCTTCGAGCTGTCGGGGTCGACGAGCACCACGACGTCGTAGGCATCGAGCGCCTTGCGGTCGGCTGGCAGTTCCTTGATCTGGACGTCGGGATCGCCGTCCTGCGGGAAGTTCTCGTCGGCGCTCTGCAGCCAGCACGACACGTCGATCGTCTGGTCGCGCATCAGCAGGTTGCGGAGGATCTGGTACTCGTGGCTCGCACCGCCCGCCACGAGCAGCACGCGCGTGCGTTCGCCAAGCACCTCGACGAGCGCGGACTTGTTGTGGCGCTCAGCGGAGGCAGGTTCGCCCGAGGGCGGTTCGATCTCGACGCGGTACGCGAAGCGGCCGA
>JBEATZ010000211.1:0-3099 GCA_041161695.1 Planctomycetota bacterium
GGCTCGCCCTCGGCGACCGGGTCGAACCGCGGCCCGTGGGCTGCCTCGCCGCGACCTCCACCAACCTCGATGCCGTGGTGGCCATCGAGCGCGGACTCGATGCCGCGCAGGACGGCATGCCTGCCGCAGGAATCGGATGCCCTCGGCAGGCGCTGCGCATGGACCCCGGCAGCCCCGTGGCGCTCGACGCGCTGGCCGCCTGCCACCTGCTGCGAAACGACGGCACCGAGGCGCTGAGCACCCTGGAGCGCGCCGTGCCACCCGGCCGCACGAGTTCGGGCCTGCGCCAGCGCATGGCCCGGACCCGGTTGCTGGCGCAGGCGCTCACCCGGCCTGCCGATGCAGCGACCTTCGATGCCGCACTGCTCGCGCTGGGCGCGGGCGAACTCGCAGCGCGACCGCACGACGCGCAGGCCCGCATCACGGTTGCGATCGCGCACAACCTGCGCGGTGACTTCGCGGCCGCGGAACCCGCGCTCGCCGACCTGCGCAGGCGCATGCCGAGGAACGCGCTGGTGGCCACCCACCACGGCTGGGCCCTCCTCGCGCTGCGCCGGCCGACGGAAGCGCGGCGCGCATTCGCCGACGCCGAGGCACGCATGCCGCCGGGAAGCCTGGTGCTGCCCCGCGCGCTCGCACTGTGCGAGGACGGCGACCGCGACGGTTTCGAGCGCCTGCTGGCGGATGCGCTCGATGCCGTCGATCCCGAATCGGTCGCGTACTTCGACCTCGTGCGCATGCTCGACACGCGCACGATGCTCACCTTTCCGCTCGATGGGCCTCCAGTTGCGCCTCGCGGCGCCATCGGCGCGGACGATGCGATGCGCATGGCATCACACTGCACCTGGCTGCTGCAGCGCCCAGCGCTGCTCGAGGTGCGCATCGACGCGTTCACGGAGATGGCGGCGCTGGTCCTCGAGGGCTCGCATCCGGCTGCCGCCGGGGCGCTCGGGACGACGCTGGCGGCCGGACAGGCGACCGCACGGAGCATGCCCACGACGGCCGCGGCCTTCGCCTTCCTCGGGGAACTGCAACTCGTGCTCGCAGGGCAGGAACTGCCACAGCAACCCGATGGCACGGACCCGCTGCGGCTCGCGCGGTGGCAGCGGCTGCTGGCAGCGGCGCGCCGGCGCGCCGGCGACCACGAGGCTGCGTGCCTCGCGCTGCGCGACGCGCTCGCTGCGGGTTCGCAGCCTGCCGTCCATGCCGCACTGGTCCGCTCGCTGCGCGAGGCCGGCCGCGCAGACGAGGCAGCGGCCGAACTCGCCCGCCTGCGCGAGCGGCTGCGGACGATCCGCCTGCGCGGCGTGCTGCTCCATCCTGCAACCGGCCCCGAGCACGCGGCCCAGTGGAACGGCCTCGCCCCCTGAGGGCGCGGCCTAGCCCAGCAGCAGCAGCCGGCACCTGCCGCGCTCGGCCATGCCTGCGCGCGCGTAGGCGGCCCGAGCGGGCGCGTTGCCGACGCCCACGTGCAGGCACACGATCGGTTCCTCGCGCTGCGCCGCCACGGTTGCCACGAGGCCTGCAGCGAGTCCACGGCCACGCCATGCAGGCATGGTGAACACCCCCTCGATGACGCAGCCTCCCGGGCCGCGGCTGCCGACGTCGAGCTTGGCCTGCACGCCGCCCACGGGCCCGATCACGTGCGTGGATCCCTCGGCGATGCGCGCGAGCACGCTGTCGCGCAGCCACCTGCGATCGACCCGGCGCGGGTCGATGTGCAGGTCGGATTCGTTGAGCTGGAGGGTTGCCGACATGAGCGCTTCACGATCGCCGCGTTGCGCGAGGCGCACCTCGTGTCCTGCCGCGCCGGGGTCGGCGTCGCGGGGCCTCACGGCATACCAGGCCTGGTCGCGGTGCAGCAAAGGCCTGCTGGCGAGGTGCGGCACGAGCGCGTCGACGAGGGGGCCCGGCCCCATGGCGATCCGCCACGGGATGCGGGCCGCCTGGATCGCTGCAGCCGCAGCCGCGGCAGGGACGTCTTCCCCGGCGACGATCACGAGGTTGCCGCGGCTCCCGAACCAGCAGAGCCCCTGCAGCAGGTCGCCGACCATGAGCGCGAGGAAGTCGCCATCGGGCTCGGCCAGCGCATTGGCCGCGTACACCGCGTGCACGCCGTGGGCAGCCACCAGGTCCCGCGCAGCCGGGATCAGGCGATCCGGCAGCGGCAGGGCATGGAAGTCGGCGCGGGGGGACAAGGACTCAAGATTGGCCTGCCAGTGGCCGATCAGCAACGGTCCGGAGGACCCATCCGTGCCTCACAACGACTTCCCATCCGATCCGCGTGCCATCCCGCTCGGCGAACGCCGTGCCTGGGCATCCAGACTCGCCGAGGCGCAGCGCTCGTGGCTGCAGCGGTTGCCCGCGCTCCTCGAGCCGCCGGCGCCTGCAGCGGACTTCCCGGCATTCCTGCTCGAAACCACGCCGTTCCGTTCCCTGATGCTCGCCATCGGTGAGGCGCGCACGCGCGCCCAGTTGCCAACGGCCGTCGCGGACGAACTGCAGCACTTCGTCGACGCGTTCCGCGACTACTTGCGCACCGACTCCGGTGAGGAAGTGTTCGCACGCGACCGGCACAGCCGCGCCGGCTGAGGTCGCTGGCTCAGCCCCGCAGCCGCGCCGCGATCGCCTGCAGCGCTTCGACCGGGGCCTCGGTGCCCGGGAGTCCCGGCACCTGCCCCGCAGCCGTCGTGGGCAACAGGTGGATGTGTGCATGGCGCACCTCCCACCCGATGACCGTCACGCACACGCGCGCGCACGGCAGGCGCTCGCGCAGCAGCAGGCCGACTTCCCGCGCGAACTGCCAGAGCGCAGCGGTCGACTCGGCATCGAGGTCGAGCCAGGAGTCGTGCACATGCCTCGGGATCACGATGACGTGACCCGGGACCATGGGCTTCGGGGCGAGGAACGCGATGTGACGCGCGTCCTCGTGCACACGCACGACCTGCGCACGGCCGTCCACCACGTCCACGAACGTCCTCGGCGACTGGCTGCTCATCGGAACCTCAGCTCTCCCGCGCTCGTGACCGGCGCCTCGCAAGCACCGCGCCTGCACACGTAGGCAGCCGGCCGGCCGGCTACGGTCTGCTTGCCGCGCAC
>JBEATZ010000299.1:0-2598 GCA_041161695.1 Planctomycetota bacterium
CACCGAGACCATGCGGCGCATGACCCAGCTCGTGACCCGCGTGGTCGGCAGCGACCCGAAGGGCCGGCTGGCCGAGGCGAACCTCGACACCGCGATGAGCAACCTCGCGGGCCCGGTCCTCGACGGCTTCCGTCAGGAGGGCACTGCAGGCACCGGAGCGATGCATCTCGGCAAGAACCCGCTCTCCGTCGACCTGGAGTCGCTGCGCCGTGAGATCGACACGATCCTGGCCGACGAGGGCCCCCAGCCCGAGGTCGTGCCCGAGAAGCCGCTGCGTGCCATGGTGGACGTCGAGTCCCACCCGATCGTCGACCTGATGCGAAACGAGAGCCAGCAGCGGGTGGATGCGCCGAAGCCTGCGGAGCCGGTTGCCGGAGACGCCAAGCCCGCAGAGCCGAGGCCGTCGCTGGACGCGGACACGTTGCGCTTCCGCGAGGTCCTCCGTGGCCTCGTGCGGAAGGGACTCATGAGCGAGGAAGAGGCACGCTCGGCTTGGTATGCGCGTCGTGCACTCGCACGCGGCACCGGCATCACGTCAGGCTGATGGTGCGCGCAATCCGGCGCGCAGGCACGATCGCGAGGGCGATGGCCGCACCGGCAACGTGGTTGCCCACGGCCACGCACAGCAGGCTCGTGTAGAGCATCGTGCCCAGCAGCAGCCAGGTCATCGAGCCTCGGATGGCGGCCTGGTCCCACTCGCGCACGCGCTTGTTGCGGCCCGAGAACGCGAGCACGGGGATCATGGCGATGGCGGGTGCTGGCCAGAGCGCGCCCTGGACCGCGATGAGGGCTGCGAGGGCCGCAACCGGCGGCGCCACCTGCAGGGCCTGGACCGTGCGGGCACGGACCTTCTGTTCGTCCTCGAGGTGGCCGAGGAACGTCACCGCGACGATGTAGGCGAAGTACGCGCTGGCTGCGACGAGGAATCGGTACCGCACGACCTCGGGGACGTCGTCGAGCAGCAGCAGCGGGCTGCAGAGGTTCATCGCGCGCAGCACGCCCATCGTGATCGCGCCCGTGAGGATGCTGCGCTTCAGCACGAAGTCGTAGCCCAGCACGAGTGCCGCGAGCACGCCGTGGTATGCGGGCGACGGCGACAACAGCACGGCGAGTGCCAGCAGGGCCGCGCCGAGCACCAGGGCGAAGGCCGGCTGCACCTCACCGCGCGGGATCGGCCGCTCCCGGCGCAGCTCGGCATCGACCTTCCGGTCGGCGAAGTCGTTGAGGACCATGCCGGCCGCGTAGGTGCACACGCCTGCGAGGGCCAGCTTCGCCCCGCCCAGCGCAAGGCCCACGCCGCCGAGGCAGAGGCCAGCGACCACGTCGGCAGCGGGGCTGAAGAGCGTTCCGGCGCGCAGCAGGCGCAGGAGGGGCAGGGTCGCTGGCACCATGGAAGGCCTCAGAGCAGGCGGACGATGTCGTTGTAGGTGACGAACACCACGAGGGCGAGCACGAACACGAGACCGAGCATCTGGCTGTACGAGAAGATCCTCGGACTCACCGGGGATCCCTTGATGGCCTCGATGCCGAGGAACATGAGGTGTCCGCCGTCGAGCACCGGGATCGGCAGGATGTTGACGAAGGCGAGGTTGAGGCTGAGCAGCGCGAGGAAGTAGAAGAAGCGGCTCGGGCCCCACTGGGCGAATTGGTAGCTCACCCGGCTGATGGTGATGATGCCGCCGAGGTTGCTGGCCGCCACCTCGCCGCTCAGGAGTCGCTTCGTGGTGACGTAGAGCTGCTTCGTCATGTCCAGCGAGCAGGTGAGGCCTGCACGGATGGCGCCGCCGATCGAGTCCTCGCGGACCTCCTCTCGCAGCACGAGGGACATGGCGTCGAATCCCACGTCGAAGGCCTTCGGTGCGAGCGGCGTCACGACCAGCTGGATCGTCTCGGAACCGGTGAGGAAGCCGCCTTCGTCGAGGATCCTGGCAGCAGCAGGGTCGATGCGCGCCGGTGGCCGACGCACCGTGAGCCGCATCGGTGTGCCGCCTCCGGCCTCGATGCGCGAGCGCATCGACTCCCATTCCTCGACCTTGCTGCCCTCGAGGGCCACCACGCGGTCCCCGGCGACGAGGCCCCCGGTGTCCGCGGCCCCGCCGACCACGGGCGCGAGCTGGAGCCCTTCGGCATCGGGTCCGAGTGCAAGGTACTCGGGGAGCGACGCCCTTGCTTCAGCGGTCGCAGGCGCCTCGAGCCGCACTTCGCCGCCGCCCCGGAGGACGCGGACGAGGAGGGGGCCGTCGGAAGCGAGGAAGTCGCGCACGTCGCCGCGCCATGGCCGGTCGCCGACGGCGAGGATCCGGTCGTCTTCCTGCAGTCCGAGCGCGTCCAGAACGGCGTTGCCGGGGCGGATCCCCAGCACCGTGCGTGCCAGCGGCACCACGCCGATGCGAGGCGGGCCCGGGTTCGCGAGGGGCACCAGGTCGATCGCCACGTCCCGCTCGATGCCGTCGCGCGCGATGCGCACGACGAGTTCGCCGGGCTGGTTGGGGACGAGTGCTGCGAACGCGCGCTCTGCGGTGGGACCGGTGGTGGGGATGCCGCCCACGGCGAGCAGCACGTCGTCGTCCTGCAGACCTGCCCGATCCGCCGGACCAC
>JBEATZ010000499.1:0-5161 GCA_041161695.1 Planctomycetota bacterium
GGCCTCCAGGCGCGCGGCCTCCTCGCGCTCGCTCAGGGCGCCGATGCCGTGGATGCGGAGTTCATGGGCCTCGTGGAAGCGGTCGCGGGCCGACCCGTGCTCCTGGAGGAACCGCTGCCACGCCTCCGCAGGGGTCGAGGCCGTCTCCTTGCCGTCCACGAGGAACGCTCGCGGCACCCCGTAGAACCGGCCCCATGCCTGTCGTTCGAGCACGAGCGCCCACTCCGGTTCGGTCACCTCGCTCGCAAGGAACGAGGGGATCCAGTGGAAGTGTTCGTTGGTGATCTCGAAGTTGCCCGTGCGCACGAGGTCGCGACGGGCCACGCCCTCGCTGGCTGCAAGCGTGTCCGCGACCCTGATGCGCAGGTCCTCGGGGAGCGCCTGCACCGCCTCGATCGAAGGGGCGAACTCCTCGGTGCGGGTGATCTCGCCGAGCAGGACGCGGCCGTCCGCGAGCCGGTACTGGGTGGCCCGGACCGGCCAGAAGGTCCCCGTTCCCTCGACGAGCACGAGCAGGAGCAGCCCCGCCACCATGCAGAGTGCGAAGGCAAGTGCCCCGCCGCACAGCCAGAGCATGGGCTCGCCGCGGGCGCGCAGTCCCTGCAGCACGGTGAGGGGCTTCCGGGTGCGCGGGGCGGCCCGATCGGGGCCCGCGGGCACGGTTGGTGTTGCGGAGCTCACAGCTGGTATGCCCTCTTGCGGAAGCGCTGGCGGACCAACTCGGCCACGGTGTTGAGCAGGAAGGTGAACGCGAAGAGCACGAGCGCTGCGAGGTAGAGCATCCGGTAGTGGGTGCTGTCGCGCACGGCCTCGGGCAGTTCGACGGCGATGTTCGCCGACAGGGTGCGGAAACCGTTGAAGGGATTGAGTTCGAGGACGGGCGTGTTGCCGGCGGCCATCAGCACGATCATGGTCTCGCCAACCGCGCGCCCGAGTCCGACCATCACGGCGCTGAAGATGCCGCTCATGGCCGTGGGCAGGATGATCCGCACCGCGGTCTGCCATTGGGTGGCGCCGGCGCCGAGGGATGCGGCCCTCAGGTGCTCGGGTACTGCCGACAGCGCGTCCTCCGCGATCGTGTAGACGATCGGGATGACGGCGAAGCCCATCACGAACCCGACGACAAGGGCGTTGCGCTGCACGTAGGTGCCCAGCAGGTCGCCGCGAAGGTCGGCTCCGGCAGCCGTGAGCATGGCAGCGAGGGTCGTGGCGATCCCCAGGGCGAGAGCCATGGCCGCCGCCATGCGGAGGATGCCGCCGCTGCGGTGGTTCGCGAGGAACCCGCTGCGCCCGGCTATCCAGGCGCTCGCGAGACCGCCCAGGGGCAGGAAACAGCACAGCCAGCCGACGAAGGCCGGCCCGAAGGGAGAGCCCTGGGCCGCAGCACCACCCCCGGCCGAGTCGCCCTGCGCGAGCCATGTCGCCAGGTCGCCGCCCGCGAGCGACTCCACCGCCCCGCCGATCCAGCCTGCGATCAACCAGCTGGCCGGGATGGTGAGGAACATGGCAGGGAAGCGGAACCGCTCGGCGAACGGTCGCCACTGCGGCGGCAGGGACTGCCAGAGGGTCGCGCCCAGCAGGAACGTCAGGGGCAGCGCGACCACCATGGCGAGGATGCGCGCGAGGTTCTGTTCGACCACGGGTGCGAACACCAGTGCGGCGAGGAAGCCGAGCACGACGCTGGGGAGGCTGGCCATCAGTTCGATGAGCGGCTTGATCCTCCCGCGGGTGCGGCTGTGCAGGAACTCCGAGGTGTAGAGCGCTGCGAGCAGCGCGAGGGGCACGCCGAAGAGCAGGCAGTACAGGGTTGCCTTGAGGGTGCCGAAGACGAGGGGCCACAGCCCGAACTTGGGCTCGAAGTCGTCCGTGCCGCTGGTGGACTGCCAGACGTGCTCCGCGCGCTCGTAGCCCTCGTACCAGACGGGCGTGCTGATGCCCGCGAGCGTCACCTCGGGGTGCCCCGGTTCGAGCGACCACATGCGGAGGCGGCGTGGACCGAGCGCCAGGATCCCGTCTTCCTTGGGCGCGAGGGTCAGGGACGCAACGGGATCGCCGGGCGATGCCGGCGAGGTCGCAACCAGCCGTTCGCTCGTGGCGTGGAAGACGCGGACCGATCCGTCCTCGTGGCCACAGAGGAAGAGGCGAGTGCGCTCGGAGGGGCAGATCGACCGCACCGGGCTGCCGGTGGCTGCAAACGATCGCGCCAGTTCCAACTGGCTGCCGTCCGCACCACGCGCGGTCTCGGGCTTGGTGCGGAACCACAGGTGCAGCGCGCCCTGGTCGTCTCCCGTGACCAGCGTCGTCTTGCCGATCAGAAAGCTCGCCGCGGTGAGCCTGGTGCCGGGGGAAGGGGTCAGGTCGATGCGCTCGACCACGGCGGGGCTGTCGATGTCTCGCGCGTCGACGCGCAGGCAGGTGCCATCCGGCCAGAGGAGGTAGACGTTGTCGCCGGCGCCGCTGAGCAGCAGGTGTGCCGGCGGTGCGGCGAACAAGTCGGCATGTGGCCCGCCGGCGAGTTCGAGCGTGCCCCCGCGCGCCGTCACGTCCTCCCTGCCCGTCAGCAGGTTCTTGCGGGTGCGGAACGAGCGCAGGTGGAGCCGGTTGTCCTCGCCGAGGAGGGCGAGCACCGGACCGCCGGGGCCGCTCGAGTGGTCGAGGGCCACGATGGGTGTCCCTGCGACGGGCACTGCCTTGCGCTCGTCGAGGCGGAAGGCAGTTGCACCATCGTCACCGGCTTCGAGCCGGATCGTGACGAGGCGCACCGCGCCGTCGCTGCTGCCCACCATCGCAGTGTCGCCGTGCACTGCGACGACGTGGCCCGGAACGGCGTCGTGGAGCCGACTGCGTGCGAGTTCACGTCCGTCTGCGGTGGCGAATGCGACCAGCGTCCCGTCCGCGAGCAGGACCCAGCCGTGTTGCAGGTGGTCGGCGGCGGCGAGGTGCAGGACCTTCCCGGTGCCGGCAAGGGTGCTTGGTGCGTCCGTGGCGCGATCGATCGAGCCGCCGCGGAGCAACGGCAGCACGACCCAGACGAGGAACAAGCACACGAGGGCGACAGCGCCGATCGTGGCGATGCCGCCCGCGCGGATGCAGGCTCCTGCGAGCCTGTCTGCCAGCAGGACGAGGCGCGAAGTCGATCGCCGCCTCGCCCTGCCGGTGAAGGAGGGTCTGCTCATGCTCGAGCGTTCCTGGTTCGCCCGATGCACCTCGCATCGGGCCTTCGGCTCAGTCCTTGATGCCGACCTTGGCGAGCTGCTCGGTGGCGAGCTCCGCCGTGAGCGGGAAGTAGCCGTCCTTGATCACGTCCAGCTGGCCTTCCTTGCTCATCATGTAGCGGATGAACTCGCGACGCAGCGGATCCATCTGGCTGCCGGGCTTGTGGTTCACGTAGACCAGCAGGAAGCGGGCGAGCGGGTACTCACCCGAGTAGGCGTTGGCGGGCGTTGCATCGACCGGCGAGGCCTTTGCATCCATCGCGAGGGGCACGGCGCGCACGTCCGAGGTCTTGTAGCCGATGCCCGAGTAGCCGATCGCGAACTTGTCCGCCGCGATGCCCTGCACCACGGAGCTGCTGCCCGGCTGTTCCTTCACGCTGTCCTTGAAGTCACCCTTGAAGAGCGCGTGCTCCTTGAAGTAGCCGTAGGTGCCGGACGCCGCATTGCGACCGTACATGCTGATGGGCTTGTCCGCCCACTCGCCCGTGAGGCCGAGGTCACCCCAGGTCGAGATCTCCTTCGCGTAGTTGCCCTTGCGGGTCTTGCTGAAGATCGCATCGACCTGCTGCAGGGTCAGCGACTTGATCGGGTTGTCCTTGTGGACGTAGACCGCGAGCATGTCGATGCTGGTCGCGATCTCGGTGGGCTTGTAGCCAAACGCCTTCTCGAAGTCGTCGATCTCCTTCTGCTTCATCGGGCGGCTCATCGGACCGAACTGCGCGGTGCCGGCGATGAGTGCTGCAGGCGCCGTCGCCGAGCCCTTGCCCTCGATCTCCGTCTGGACGTTCGGGTAGAACTTGCGGAAGCCCTCGGACCACAGGGCGAACAGGTTGTTCATGGTGTCCGAGCCGATGCTCTTGGCCGTACCGGAGATGCCGGTCGTGGCCGAGTAGGCAGCGATCTTCGCGTCCAGGGCGACGGCCGGTGCCTTGGCGGCGGCTTCGGCAGTGCCCTTCTGCTGTGCAAGGGCGGCGGAGGGGAGGGCGAACAGGAGGCCCAGGGAGAGCGTTCCGAGGCGGAGGAGGTTGGATTGCATGTTCGGGGTTCCTTGTTGGGTTCTCGAGGCGCAGGAGACTCTCGCGACTTGTGTGAAGGTAAGAACAAGACTCCGTGAGCCTTGTGCGCGGCTGGGGCGCGTCCCTGCGTGGCCAAAGCACGGGTGCACGGGTATCACTGGGGGGGTGCAGACCACGCGAACTCCCGGTGCAGGCGGCGGCTTCCGCCCGGAACGCCTCGCCCAGTGGCTGCGCCGTGCGGCCCTGCCCCTCATGGCCCTCGGGGTGCTCGGGCTGCTGTGGACGTTCGAACTCACGCGCCTCCCCGCGGGCATGGACTCCATGACCGACATCCCGCCCGGCGCAACCGTTCTGCTCGACCGGCGTGCGGGCTCGGCACGCGAGGGCATGGCGATCCTGGTGGAGTTGCCGCAGGGCGGCAGCCTGCTCAGCCGGCTGGTGCGCAGGGAGGCCGATGGCGCACTGTGGGTCGAGAACGACCGGCTGGACAGCCGGTTGCCCGACAGCAGGTCCCTGGGTGCCTTGCCTGCATCGTGCTATCGCGGTGCCGTCCTGGTGGTCTTTCCGCCGGAGGGCGTGGCCGAGGTGCCGCGATGAAGTCGAGGCTGGGTGGGGAGCGCGCGTACACCGCAGGGCTTGCCCGGTTCTTCGCGAGCGCGGCCGGCGTGGCGGTCCCGATCGGTGACGATGCCGCGGTCGTGCGCAACCGCGGCAGGGAGTCGGTGCTCTGCGTGGATCCGGTGGTGGAAGGCGTGCACTTCACGGCTGCCGACGACCCGGCGCTGGTCGGTCGCAAGGTGGTCAACCGCAACCTCTCCGACCTCGCGGCCATGGGCGCCGTGCCGGACTGGCTGCTCGTGTCGTTGCTCCTGCCGCACGGCACGAAGGCGGCGCGACGCGACGCCCTGATGCGCGGCATCCGGGCCGCGG
>JBEATZ010000366.1:0-3922 GCA_041161695.1 Planctomycetota bacterium
GGCTCGATCCCGCCCCTCGTGCGCGCCCATGCCCAGTTGCGCCGCTGGCGCGCCTTCGTGCAGGGACCGGAGTTCGCGCAGTCGTTCGCGCGGCAGTCGGCCCGCCGCGCCCAGGGCACAAAGCAGGGCAGGACACGCGAACAGCAGGAGCCCGCGCCGCGCAAGCCGCTGCTCGACCTGCGCCGGCGCGCGCTCGAGGCCCTCGGCCTCGACGAGACTGCCGATGCCCACGCCATCCGCCGGCGGCACCGCGAGCTGGTGCTGGCATTCCACCCCGACCGCCAGTTGCATCTCCCTCCCGAACAGCAGGCTGCTGCCGCAGAACGCTTCCACGAGGTGCAGCGCGCCTACGAGTTCCTCCGGTCCTGACCCGCACCCACCACCATGGTCCCCATCACCGCCACCTACGAAGGCGACCTCTCCTGCAGCGTCGTCCACGGCCCCTCGGGCTCCACGATCACGACCGACGCACCGCGCGACAACCAGGGCCTCGGCCGCACGTTCTCGCCCACCGACCTCGTGGCCACCGCGCTCGGCACCTGCATCCTCACGACCATGGCCATCGTCGCGCGCCGCAACGGCATCGAGATCAAGGGCGCGAAGGTGCACGTCGAGAAGCACATGCAGGACAACCCGCGCCGCATCGCGCGGCTGCCGGTCGTGGTGACCATGCCCGTGCGGCTCGGCGACGACGACCGCAAGCGCCTCGAGAACGCGGCTGACCTCTGCCCCGTGAAGGCGAGCATGGCCCCGGGCGTCGAGACCCCCGTCACCTTCGTCTGGCCGGCCTGATCGCGCAGCCCGCGCGCGTCACTTCTGCACGCCGGGCAGCGGCGGGGCGATGCCCTCGCCAGCGCGCGTGAAGTCCTCGCCGAGCAGCGCGGCCACCGTCGCGGCGATCATCGACTGCGTGGCCTGCACCTCGCGGCGCACGCCCAGTGCAGGCGTGTCGGGACCCATCACCGCCATCCACACCTCGTCCGCGCCCGGCACCTTGGCGCTGTGGTCGGTCCAGTCCTTCTCGGTGCGACCGCGGCCATGGTCGACGGCGATCACCAGCGAGGTCGTGCCCCGGTACTGCTCGTCTGCCTGGGCGAGTTCCCAGAGCTCGCGGATCATGGCATCGGCCTTGTTGGCCATCTGCAGGTACAGGTCGTAGCGGCGGCCGTGCCCCCACTCGTCGGTCTCGCCGAGCGACAGGTACAGCACGCGCGGCTTCGCGTGCAGGAAGTACTCCTTCGCGCGCGCAAAGGTCGCCACGTCCCACGCGAACTCCTCCCAGTAGCGCGGCAGGTGGTCGAACACCTGCTGGATGGCCTCGCGTCGCTCGGGCGTGCGCGCGACCGTCACGGGATCGAAGGCCGACTCCACGAACAGCCGCGAACGCTCCTCGTTGAGGACGTACGGGATCACGTCCCAGCCGCTGAACGCCGCGATCCGGCCGCCGAACTCAGGCTTCTGGTGCAGCCACTCCAGCACGTTCACGTTGGGGTTCGGGAACTTGTTGTTGGAGTCGATCTTCGGGTCGACCTTGCCGCAGAACAGCTCGCTGTAGCCCGGGTAGCTGAACCACTGGGTGTTCGTGACGCGCGCCTGCGAGCCCACGCTCGGGTCCCCGAACAACTGGCCGTCCTTCGCCACCGTGCCCCACAGGAACGGCATGAGCACTTCGCGCCGCTGCACGGGCTCGCCGCGCCAGAAGCGCTTGCGCGTGGCGAGGATGTCGCGCACGCCGCCCTGCTCCTTGTTCATCATCCGGTTGTCGGCGCCGGTGAAGACGTCCTGCCAGCGCAGGCCGTCGATCGTCACGAGGATCAGGTTGCGGGTGAACCGCTCGGGAGCCTGTTGCGCGGGCTCCTGTGCGGCAAGGCCGCACGCCACGAGCGCGGACGTGACGACGAGGCGGAAGAACGTGCGTTTCATGTGCACAGCCTAGGCAGGCCGCGCGGTCGCGTCTCGCCCTGTCTCGCGGCTGCGCGTAACCTTCGCGCCCCATGGGTTCTCCCCGCCACCTCGCATCGTTCCTCCTGCTCGCCTGTGCCGCACCTGCTGCGCTCGCGCAGGATCCGCAGCCGGCCCCGTCGCTCGACCTCGCGCTGCTGAAGCCCATCGCCGCGCGCAGCATCGGTCCGGCCGCCATGAGCGGTCGCATCGCCGCCGTGGCGTCGATCCCCGGTGACCCGCGCACGATCTGGGCCGGCGCAGCCACCGGCGGCGTGTGGAAGTCGACGGACGGCGGCGTCACGTGGAAGCCGGTGTTCGACGAGATGGACTGTGCAGCCATCGGCGCCATCGCCATCGACCCGACCACGCCCGAGGTGGTGTGGGTCGGCACCGGCGAGGGCAACCCGCGCAACAGCGCCTCGGTGGGCCGTGGCGTCTACAAGACGCTCGATGGCGGGCGCACCTGGAAGAAGCTCGGCCTCGAGGGCACCGAGCGCATCCACCGCATCCTGCTGCACCCGCGCGACCCCAGGGTCGCGTACGTGGCCGCCATGGGCGCGATGTGGGGCGAGAACGCCGACCGCGGCGTCTACAAGACCACGGACGGCGGCGCGACGTGGGAGAAGGTGCTCCATGTCGACGAGCGCACGGGTTGTGCCGAACTGGCCATGGACCCGTCCAACCCCGACAAGCTGCTCGCGGGCATGTGGCAGTACCGCCGGTGGCCGTGGTTCTTCAAGTCGGGCGGTCCCGGTTCCGGCCTGCACCGCACCGTGGACGGCGGCCGCACGTGGACGCGGCTCGGTGAGGAGGACGGCCTGCCCGGCGGCGAACTGGGCCGCATCGGCATCGACTTCGCCGCAAGCGACCCGCGCACGGTCTACGCGCTCGTCGAGGCCGGCAAGAACGTGCTGCTGCGCAGCGACGACGGCGGCTTCAAGTGGCGCACCGTCAACGAAGCGCCCGACGTGGCGCCGCGCCCGTTCTACTTCTGCGACATCCGCGTCGACCCCGGCAACCCGGAACGCGTCTACAGCCTCGAGGTCACGGTCACGATGTCCGAGGACGGCGGCCGGAGCTTCCGCACGCTTGCGGGCTGGGACGGTCCGCATCCGGACCACCACGCGCTGTGGATCGACCCGCTGCAGCCCGACCGCATGGTGCTCGGCTGCGATGGCGGCGTGTACACGAGCCAGGACCGCGGCAAGACGTGGCGCTTTTGCGCCAACCTTGCCCTCGGCCAGTTCTACCACGTGGCCACGGACATGGACGTTCCCTACCACGTGTACGGGGGCCTGCAGGACAACGGATCGTGGCGCGGCCCCTCGGCGGTCTGGGAGAACGGCGGCATCCGCAACCTGCACTGGCAGGAGGTTTGCTTCGGCGACGGGTTCGCCACCCTGCCCGACCCCGAGGACTCGATGCGCGGCTATGCCATGAGCCAGGGCGGCGCGCTGGTGCGCTGGAACCTGCGCACGGGTGAACAGCAGGGGATCCGCCCGCCCGCGCCCGACGACGTGAAGCTGCGGTTCCACTGGAACGCGGCCATCGCGCAGGACCCGCACAGCACGTCGACCATCTACTACGGCAGCCAGTTCGTGCATCGCTCGCGCGACCGCGGCGACAGCTGGGAGATCCTGAGCCCGGACCTGACCACGAACGACCCCGAGAAGCAGAAGCAGAAGGAGAGCGGCGGCCTCACCTTCGACGTCACTGCCGCCGAGAACCACTGCACCATCCTCACGATCTCGCCGAGCCCCGTGCAGCAGGGCGTGACCTGGGTGGGCACCGACGATGGCCGCGTGCACGTGACGCGCGACGACGGGAAGACGTGGACCAGCGTGGAGGCAGCCATCCCCGGCCTGCCCAAGGGCGCATGGTGCCCCCACGTCGAGGCAGGCAGGCACGCTGCCGGAACCGCATTCGTCGTGTTCGACGACCACCGTCGCAACGACTGGAAGCCCTACGTCTACGCAAC
>JBEATZ010000376.1:0-3391 GCA_041161695.1 Planctomycetota bacterium
GCAGGGCCAGCGCATGAACGGCTGCATCCGTGCCCGCTCCCAGCGCTGACCACGTCGTGCCGTACCAGCGCGCAATGTTGTTTGCGACGGTGGCTCCAATACTGGTGAACTGGCCGCCCACGACAAGGTCGCCATTGGCCAGAGTCAGGATCGACCAGATGGCATTGATGGTGGCCAGCGTGCCACCACCCACTGCCGACCACGTGGTGCCGTCCCAGCGCGCCAGCATGTTGACGGTGACGCCGCCGACGGTGCGGAACGTGCCTCCCGCGAGGAGGTCGCCGCCAGGGGACACGGCGAGGGCAGCGACAGTGCCGTCGACGCTGCTGGCGAGTGGAGCCCACGCAGTGCCGTTCCAGCGTGCCATGCGGCTGCATGCCACACCGCCTGCGCTCGTGAAGTTGCCGCCAGCCACGAGATCCCCGTTGGGCAGCACGGCAAGGGCCCGCACCTCGTTGTTGGTGCCGCTTCCCAGCGCCGACCACGTGCCGGTGGCAGGGTCGAAGGCGGCGATGTTGCTGGCCGCGATGGTGCCCACGAAGGAGAAAATGCCGCCGACGACGATCTTCGGGGTGATTGGACCGGCACCATCCGGATCCCAGTTGGTCACCGCACGGACGACCGTCGAACCACCGATCACACCGGGCACCCCGTCACCAGGTTGCCACTGCGGCGCACACTGCGCCGCGAGCCCGGGAGCAAGTGCCCCGAGGGCGAGGAGGGCCAGGGCGCGGTACGTGGAGCGGCGGGACGCAGGGAAGCAGGGGCGCGGCGTGTGCATGGTGCGCGGAACGTGGAGAGGAGGAAGGAAACGCATGGTCCCAGCGCACCGGAAGTCCCGTCAACTCCCGCAGGATCAGAACATCCCAGCGGATACCCCTTGGCGACCCTGCCATGCCATGGGGCGCAGGGCATGGCAGCAGGACGCGCAGTTCAGCGTCGCCCAGCGGATGTCGGCGAGCCGAGCTTCGCCCGCTGCACATCGGCGCGCGCGCGCAACTCACCGAGCACCCCGGCGAACGCAGGATCGCCGGAGAGGTCGTGCACCTGGTCGAAGTCGGCCTGGTGGTCGTACAGCTCCTCCACCACCGGCTCGCGGTCGATCCAGCGCAGGTACGTGAACCGCCCGGTGCGCAGTGCCTCGCTGCGGGGGATGGCCTTGTGCACGAACCGGTGCTCGTGGAAGAACTCGCTGCGCCAGTCGGGCGGCGCCTTGCCGCGCAGCAGCGGCACGAGGCTGCGGCCCTGCATCGTGGCAGGCGCGGTGATGCCGGCCAGGTCGAGCAGCGTGGGCGCGAGGTCGACGTTGAGTGCCATGTGGTCGCTCACGGCGCCGCGGCGCAGCGGACCGACCCGCGAGTCGAAGACCAGCAGCGGCACGCGGATCGAGGGCTCGTAGGCGTACCACTTGTCGGCAAAGCCGCGCTCGCCGAGGAAGTAGCCGTTGTCGGACGTGAACACGACGACCGTGTTGTCTGCGAGGCCGCGCTGTACCAGCTCGGCACGCAACCGTCCGACTGCAGCATCCACGCCGCGGATCATGCGGTGGTAGCCGCGCACCATGCGCTGGTACTTGGCGGGCTCGTCGAAGCGCCAGCGGAACCGCGTGCGGCTCTCGGACTCGCGCAGGAACTCCGGCAGCCGCGCGAAGAACGCATCGTCCATGGTGGCGGGCACCGGGAACGTCGTGTCCGCGTACGCCGCGTCCTGGGCTGCCGGCCAGAAGTACTGTTCCTTCGCGCCATCCTCCGCATGCGGCGCGTTGAAGCTCACCGACAGGCACCATGGCTGGTCCGCGCTGCAGCCGGCGAGGAACTCCAGCGCTGCATCGGTCTCGAGGTCGGTGAGGTGCTTCACGGTGCCGTCGGGCTGCGGCTTCAGGTACGGGGTCGAGAGCACGCGGAAGGAGTCGAACATGCGCGCGGTCGCGCCCTTGTTCGTGCTGACGCCGAACTTGCCGACGAAGCCGGTGCGATAGCCTGCGGCGCGCAGCACAGCAGGATAGCTGGCGTCCACGTGCACATCGGCGAGCGGCGCAGTGCCGAACGTGAAGCCGTGCGCCGACTCGTACAGGCCGGTGAGGATCGAGGCGCGGCTCGCCGCGCAGATGGCGGTGGTCACGAAGGCGTTGCGGAAGCGCACGCCGTCGCGCGCAATGGCGTCGAGAGCTGGCGTGTCGACAAGGGGGTTGCCGGCGCATCCCATGCTGTCCCACCGCTGGTCGTCGGTGAGCAGCACCAGCATGTTGGGCCGCCGCGCGGGTTCCTGCGCGACGAGCAGCGCGGTCGTCGCGAACAGCAGGAACACGGACGGGATGAGGTGCTGCTTCATTCGTGCACGTAGGCCCAGTTGCCGAGGCGCTGCAGCCGTCCGCCCCAGCCACGCGCCGGGTACTGCCGGTCGGGCAGGTACAGGAACATGTCCCAGTTGATCACGCCGCTGGGCACGTCGGCCATGAGTGCCCAGCGGTTGTTGCCCAGGTAGCCGTCGGCCGCATCCTGGGTGACCACACGCAGCGGCGGGATGCGGGAAGGCATGCGGTCGAGCCACTGCGGCACGAGGGCCTCGACGGTGTCCGGCACGGCGCCCGTTGCCGCGAAGCAGCGCTCCATGGCCGCCACCACCGGCATCGCCCGCTCGCCTGCCATCGCGAAGCCGCGCATGCGCAGCCAGCCCGAGAGCCACACGGCAGGTACGAAGGTGAGCAACACCACGCAGCAGGTCACGAGCACCTGCAGGGCCACGTCGCGCCACCGCGAGGAGAGCATCACGGCGAATCCGGCCACGAACAGCCCAAGCCCGGCCAGCGGGACCAGCAGGACGAACAGTTCGACACCCTGCACCGACCACGGGCCGAGGCCAGCAAGGGTGGTCGCATGCAGCAGCACCATGGGCCCCCAGCTCAGCAGCGTGGCGAGGACCACGCGCCGCCAGAGCAGGCTCATGCTGGTCGCGCGCTCAGAGGGTGGCGATGCGGATGCGGAGGCCATTGCTGAGCGGCATGGTGGCTCCAGCGGGCGCGAGCTGCGCAGCCTGCCAGTACAGGTAGAGGCCCTCGAGCGCCGGGTTGGCAGGGATCGGCAGCGGCACCGATGCCGAGCCCGTGCCGTCCGCCACGTAGAAGCCGTGCGTGGCCAGCGACTGGGTGCCGAGGTACTGCGTGCAGCCGTTGCCGACGCCCACGCTGGCCTCGCCGAGGCTCGCGAACAGCGCGAGGCCCGCGCCGGGCGCCGCGCCCAGGCTCATGCCGAAGGAGGCCGAGGGAATGGTCGGCCGGCCCACCGCAGCGAGCACGGGAGCAGGGCTGCCGCAGCCTGCGCCCATCGCCACGGCACTGGCCGGGGCCGAGGGCACGCGCGCCTGCACGCTCACGGTGAGTCCACCGTTGCCG
>JBEATZ010000447.1:0-5462 GCA_041161695.1 Planctomycetota bacterium
CGGCCCCACGCCCATCAGCCTCTACGACCCGAACGACACGCGCGTGCTGGACGTGGGCACCGAGCTGAGCGCCAACTGGCCGGTGCTGGTGAGCGACGCCAGCGGCGCAGTGCAGTACTCGCTCGCGGTGCCCAACGACCCGACGCTCGCCAACGTCGTCCTCAGCTGGCAGTCGGCAACGCCCGGCACCGTTTCGCTGGTGGGACCGATCAGCAACTCGATCCGCACCCAGATCTCCATCGCCGGCACCTCGCTGCTCGCGCCCGCGACGCTCGCGACGCCGCGCTCCATCGCCGCGGCATTCCCCGACCCCAACGAGAACGCCGGAGCCGGCGACTTCCTGCTCGCCGGCGGCGGCGGCGGTTCGCTCACCGGCGGCCTCGGACTGCAGACCTCGGAGTTCTGGGACTTCCGGCGCATGACGACGCGCCCCGGCCCGAACCTCAGCACGGGCCGCGCCCTCGCGCTGGCCGTGCGCCTCGCCGACGGCCGCATGCTGCTCACGGGCGGCACCGACGCCACCGGCGCCGCGACCGCCACCTGCGACCTCTACGACCCCGTCACCAACACCTTCACGGCCACCGGCTCGATGGCCACGGCGCGCGCGCTGCATGCCGCGGTGCGCCTTGCCGACGGCCGCGTGATGGTGGCAGGCGGCACGAGTTCGCTGCTGGACCAGACCTCGATCATCACCAACGTGCTGTCCTCGGTGGAGTTCTGGAACCCCGCCACCGGCGCGTGGACCAACGGCCCTGCCATCGGCGGCCGGCGGCTCGCACCCGCGCTCACGCGGCTGCCCGACAACCGCGTCCTCGTGACCGGCGGCGTCCAGGTGGGCTTCCTCTTCGGCGTCCCGATCTCCGCCTCCTCGATCAACGCCACGCAGTTCTGGAACCCCGCAACCAACGCGTGGACCAACGGCCCGCCCATGAGCATTGGCCGCGCCGGCCACCACTTCAACCAGGTGACGCTTTCGGACGGCAGGACCCTGTTCACCGGCGGCATCGTGGTGACGGACCTGCTGAACGCCGCCAACGCGGCGCCCACCCCGGTGTGCGACTTCTTCAACCCCACCTTCGGCACCTTCCAGAATGCCGGGTTGATGCCCACGGCCCGCATCCTGCACACGGCCACCGTGCTGCCGAATGGCAACGTGGTGCTCTGCGGCGGTGCCCAGGGCACCCTGAGCGCCACCGTGTCCGTCAATGCGGTGAGCCTGTTCGACCCGGTCAACTTCGTCTGGAGCGCCCTGCCGCCCCTGCAGGTGGCCCGTAGCGCCCATGCCACAGCGGTCATGCCCGACGGCACCCTGGTGCTGCTGGGCGGCCAGGGCTTGGTCGGCCCCGAGGCCTCCATCGAGACCCTGCGGTTCTGAGGGGCGGATCTGGCGGGCGGTTCTGACCGGCGGCGCGGGCCCGCCCCGGCGCTGGCCCCGTGCACAAACACGTTGAGCCTCCACCGGGCGGCGGATACAACCCCTCCGCACTTTCTTTCCTCTTTCCTGTTTCAGGGGTTACGACGATCGAACCCACGATTTTTTCGCCATCAGGCCTCGACGTGAGCCAGCTCGACCCGGACGCCGTCCGGGCTCTGCAGCGGCTGCAGTCCCGGGGCTTCGAGGCCTATCTGGTCGGCGGCTGCGTCCGCGATCTGCTCCTCGGCAAGAAGCCGAAGGACTACGACATCGCGACCTCCGCCCGACCCCAGCAGGTCAAACGGACCTTTCCCTACAACTGCCGCATCATCGGCAGGCGTTTCAAGCTTGCGCACCTGCACTTCCACGGGAACACCAAGATCCTGGAGGTGTCGACCTTCCGGCGCTCGCCGCAGACCGAGGACCCCGATTCCGGGGACCTCTTGATCACCCAGGACAACGAGTTCGGCACCGCCGAGCAGGACGCGCTGCGCCGCGACTTCACGGTCAACGCGCTGCTGCTCGACCCGCTCGAGGACCGCATCCTCGACTACGCCGACGGGATGGCCGACATCCGCACGCGCATCATCCGCACCATCGGTGACCCGCGCGTGCGGTTCCGCGAGGACCCGATACGCATCCTGCGCGCCGCGAAGTTCGCGGGCCGGCTCGACCTCCACATCGACCCGGAGACGCATGCCGCCATGGCCGAGGCTTCGCCGGACCTCGTGCGTGCGGCCCCGCCGCGCGTGCTGGAGGAGATCCTGCGCCTCCTGCGCTCGGGCCACTCGCTGGAGAGCTTCCAGTTGCTCCGCGACGTGGGCGCGCTGCGCGTGATCCTGCCGTTGCTGGGCGACCACCTCGCCTCGGCCTCGCAGCCGTCGCGCGTGACGTTCTGGCGCACGCTGGAGGCGCTCGACCTGCGCATCCAGCACGGCTACACGCCTGCCAACGCCGTGCTGCTCGGTGCGCTGTTCGCCGGCGCGGTGCTCGACGAGGCCGCGCGCGCGGGCGACCGCAGCACGACCTCGGTGGCAGAGGAACTGCTCTCGCCGTTCTGCCAGATGCTGCGGTTGCCGCGGCGCGACGCCGGCTGCCTCAAGCGCGCCTGCGGCGTGCAGCCGCGCTTCGGCCAGCTCGACGACCCCAAGCGCTTCCGCGTGCAGGGTTTCGTGCGCGGCGCCTACTTCCTCGAGGCCCTCGACCTGTTCGAGGTGCGCGCGAGCGCGCTCGGCCTCGATGACGCCACGGTGCGGCGCTGGCGAGAACTGGCCGCGGACTTCGGCGCCCGGCGCGAGTGCCCGGTGGTCGGTCGCGACCCCCAGCGCGCCATCGCGCCCA
Organism: Planctomycetota bacterium; assembly: GCA_041161695.1. Classification (GTDB taxonomy): domain Bacteria; phylum Planctomycetota; class UBA1135; order UBA1135; family UBA2386; genus JBEATZ01. The sequence goes on from JBEATZ010000447.1 coordinate 2,756, forward strand.
GTGCCGAGCGCCGCAACGCATTCCTGCAGCAGGCGCCCCTTCCTCCCGCTGGCGCCGAGCCCGTCGAGGGTGAGGCATTCCCGGAGGACGAAGGCGAATCGGGCGGCTTCCGCGCCGAGGGCGACGACGACCGCGGTGGCAGGGGCCGTCGGCGGAGGCGCCGCCGCAGGCGCGGACCCCGCGACGGCGGGTTCGACGAGGACCGCGAACCGGGCGCGCCCGGGGAACATGGCGCGAGCGAGTCCGAGCCCGTCGAGGGCGAGGAACCGCAGTTCGCAGGCGAAGGCCCTGCAGGCGATGCGGAGCCCGGCTTCGAGGGCGAGGAACGCGAGGGACCCGGTGCAGAGCCGGGAACCCAGCCTGGCCAGCAGCCGTTTGCCGACGACGACCGCGGCGGCAGGCGCCGCCGGCGTCGGCGCGGACGCAGGCGCGGCCGCGGCGGCAACGGTGAAGATGCACCGTTCCCCCATGCCGACGTGCCTGCGCCCCACGGCGATGCCGTGTTGCACACGGGCGAGGAAGCCCGCCACCATGGCGGCGAAGGTGCGCGTGCGCCGCGCGACCCCAATGCCCCGCAGCAGCAACCGCAGCGCCGCCACGAGGGCGAGCACGGCGGCAGCCGCGACCGGGACCGGGGTCGCCGCGGACGTCGCGACCGCGACCGCCGCGGCCGCCGCGACGGCGGCAACCGCGACGTGGACGTGGTGCCGCGCCATGTCGATCGCCGCGGCAAGGTGGACGTGATCGAGCCACCGCCGCTCGACCTCTCCGCCTTCGACGTCGAACTCGACCCGAAGCGCGTCCCCACCTTCGGCTCCATCGTCGAGGGCCAGCGGAAGCGCAAGAAGACGCGCCTGCCCGAGGAGGGCATGGACGACTACCGTCCGCCGCCGGCGCCAGGAGCGCTGCCGGGGCTCGATGCGCCCCCGCCGCCACCGCCCACCACGGAGCCCGACGACTCGTTCGGCGACTGGTGACGGACCCCCTGCATGCGCACCAAGATCACCACGGCGAGCCTGAGGGAGATGAAGCGCGACGGCGAGAAGGTCGTCGCGCTCACCGCCTATGACCACATGCTCGCAGGGATCCTGGACGCAGCGGGGATCGACGTGGTCCTCGTGGGTGACTCGGTGGCCATGGTCGTGCAGGGCCGCGACACCACCGTCTCGGTGACCATGGACCAGATGACCTACCACACGTCCGTGGTGGCATCGGCGGTGAAGCGCGCGCTCGTGGTGGCGGACATGCCGTTCCTGAGCTACCAGGTGAGCGTCGAGGATGCGTTGCGCAACGCCGGCCGGCTCCTCAAGGAGGGCATGGCCGAGGCCGTCAAGCTCGAGGGCGGCGCCGCCGTGGTGCCCACCGTGCGACGCCTCGTGGATGCAGGCATCCCGGTGATGGGCCACCTCGGCCTCACGCCGCAGAGCATCAACCAGTTCGGCACCTACAAGACGCGCGGCACCGATCCTGCGGAGGCGAGCCAGATCCTCGCCGACGCCCACGCGCTCGCGGACGCAGGCGCGTTCGCTGTCGTGCTGGAGAAGGTGCCTGCCGACCTCGCGGCCAAGATCACGCGCGAGGTCGCCACCCCCACCATCGGCATCGGCGCCGGCGCCGGCTGCGACGGGCAGGTGCTGGTGAGCGCCGACATGCTCGGCTTGTTCACGCGGTTCAAGCCACGCTTCGTGCGCAGGTACCTCGAGCTCAACGAGACGATCCGGGGCGCGGTGCAGGAGTACTGTCGCGACGTGCGGACCGGGAGCTTCCCCTCGCACGACGAGAGCTACTGACGCGCGATGCGCGGCATCGTGCTCGAGCGCGGACGGGTCCTCGTGCGCGACGACCTTGCACCGCCGCAGCCACGTGAAGGCTGGTCGCGCGTGCGCGTGCTGCGCGCGGGGCTGTGCGCCACCGACCAGGCGCTGGCACGCGGATACATGGGCTTTGCAGGCGTTCCGGGCCACGAGTTCTGCGGCATCGCCCTCGACGGCCCCCATGCCGGCAGGCGCGTGGTCGGCGAGATCAACGCCGCGTGCGGCAGTTGCGCCACGTGCCGTGGCGGAAGCCCGCGGCACTGTCCGCAGCGAACGGTCCTCGGCATTGCCGCCCTCGGCGGGGCCTTCGCGGAACAGCTCGCGCTGCCGCACGAGAACCTGCACCCGGTGCCCGATGCCGTGTCGACGGATGCTGCCACCTTCACCGAGCCGCTGGCAGCGGCGCTGCACCTCGCCGACGACGTCGACCTGCGCTCGTTTCGCAGCGCACTCGTGGCGGGCGACGGCAAGCTGGGATTGCTGTGCGCCTGGGCACTGCACCTGCACGGCGTGGCCGTGACGGTGGCGGGGAGGCATGCCGACCGCTTGGGCCTGTTGCCGCCCGGTGCGCAGCACGTCACGGGCCTGCTGGAGGACGGGCAGCAGCACCCGCGCACCTTCGACCTCGCCATCGATGCCACCGGCAACCCTGCTGCGCTGCCCCGCCTCCTCGGCCACGTGCAGCCGCGCGGCACCATCGTGCTCAAGACCACCACCGAACAGCCGGTGGCGCTCGACCTCGCCCCGCTGGTCGTGGACGAACTGCGGCTCGTGGGCTCGCGCTGTGGCCCGTTCGGCCCGGCGCTCGATGCGCTTGCCGCCAGCCGGGTTCCCGTCGAACGCATGGTCGCGGCCCGCTTCCCGCTTGCCGATGCCACCGCTGCGTTCGCACG
>JBEATZ010000462.1:0-2954 GCA_041161695.1 Planctomycetota bacterium
GTGCTGCAGTGGTCCTCGAGGTCGGCTTCGAGCGCGAGGGTCCCGGCATCGGTGTCGATGCCCACCGCCACCAGGCCCGCGCCCATGCGCAGGCACTCGGCGGTCGCCTCGTCGAGCGTGCGCCCGGAGTCGAACACCGAGGCCACGGGCAACCCGTCGGTGGCCCCGTGCACGCGCAGCCAGCACACACCGCGCCGCTGCACCACCAGCGCGATGCCCTTCGGCAGCCGCAGCATGCCGGGCACGGCGGAGGGCCAGCCTGCAGGCGGCTTGCGCCACACCCACTCGCGGCACACCCCCTCGTGCACGCGGCGGAAGGCGAGCTTCTCGGTGAAGTGGAACCGCTCGAGCAGGGCCAGCAGCTTCTCGCACTGGGCGAGTTGGCACTCGATCAGGAACTCCTCGGCTGCGGCGCGGTGCACCCAGACCGTGGCCTCGATCTTGCCCTTGGCGTTGAGGAACGCAGCCGGCGCGCCGGCACCCGTTGCGAGCCCGAGGACGTCCTGCGTGCAGAGCCGCTGGAGGAAGTCGCCGGCATCAGGGCCGGTGAGTTCGAGCAGCGCGAATGGAGCCTGGGTGCGGTGGTACGGTCCGGCGGCGAGGAGGCGGTCGGTCAGGGGGTCGGGCGGACGCATGCGGCAGATCCACGAACGGGGTTCGCGGCGGTTCTAGGCCCGCGCCCCCTCCGATGCAGGCACCGAGGCGCAAGAAAACCGGCACGGCATGGATTCCTTGCCGGCTCGGGTCCGACCCGCAGACGGTTTCTCTGCGGTGCCGCTCGCTTCCGCCGGGGCGCAAGCGAGCCGGGTTGGGGGACCAGGATCCATTGCGCCTCCTTTCGGGGCGATTTTCTCCGCCGCTGTCGTTGAATGAGCCCCAATCCAGGTCTACTTTGTTTCGCCCGATCTGCGACCGACCGGTCGCGCGGGCTCCTCCGATGCTCCGGATCTCCAAGAAAGCCGACTATGCCGTGTTCCTGCTGGGCTGCATTGCCCGCCAGGGTGCCTACCCCGGCGGGTCCGCCCCGGACGCGGTGGTGAGCGCGCAGGAGATCGCCAAGACCGCCAGCCTCAACAAGTCGGTGGTGGCCAACCTCCTCAAGGAGTTCAGCCGTGCCGGCATCCTGGAGTCGGTGCGCGGCCTGAAGGGCGGCTACCGCCTGGTGCGCGCTCCCCGCGACATCGACCTCGGCCAGATCCTCGAGGTGATCGAGGGCCCCTTCCAGTTGGTGGACTGCGTCACCGCCCACGAACCTGCCGCCCCCAAGCCGTCGCTGCTCCCGCTCAGCCCCTCCCAGCAGCCGCGTCCCGCCGCACCCGCGCCGGTCGCGGACCATGCGTGCGGCCTGATCGGCTTCTGCCCCACCAAGACCCCGATGCGCATCGTCCACACGCGCATCACCGACATGTTCCGCTCCATCCGCCTGGACGAACTCAGCGGCCTCGACGCCCACGCGCCCGCGGCCGCCCACGCAGGATCCCACCGATGACCGTCAAGACCCCGATCTACCTCGACTACAGCGCCACCACGCCGTGCGACCCGCGCGTCGTGCAGCGGATGCTGCCCTACTTCAGCGAGCAGTTCGGCAACTCTGCGAGCCGCAGCCACAGCTTCGGCTGGGCCGCGGAGGCCGCGGTGGAGAATGCGCGCGAACAGGTTGCCGCCCTCATCGGCGCCAACGCCAAGGAGATCATCTGGACCAGCGGCTCGACCGAGTCCAACAACCTGGCGATCAAGGGCGTGGCCGAGATGTACCGCCAGAAGGGCAACCACATCATCTCGGCGATCACCGAGCACAAGGCGGTGCTCGACCCCATCAAGCACCTCGAGACCAAGGGCTACGAGGTCACCTGGCTGCCCGTCGACGGCATGGGCCGCATCTCGCTCGACGACCTGCGCAACGCCATCACCGACCGCACGATCCTCGTGACGCTGATGGCCGCCAACAACGAGATCGGCACGCTGCACCCGATCACCGAGATCGGCGCGATCTGCAAGGAGAAGGGCGTGCTGTTCCACACGGACGCCACCCAGTGCCCCGGCAAGATCGAGCTCGACGTGATCCGCCAGAACGTCGACCTCATGTCGATCAGCGCCCACAAGATGTACGGCCCGAAGGGCGTGGGCTGCCTTTACGTGCGCCGCAAGAACCCGCGCGTGCGCCTCACGGCGCAGATGGACGGCGGCGGCCACGAGCGCGGCATGCGCTCGGGCACGCTCAACGTGACCGGCATCGTCGGCATGGGCGAGGCCGCGCGCATCGCGAAGGAGGAGTTCGGCCCCGAGGTGAAGCGCCTCCGCGCGCTGCGCGACCGCCTGCAGGCGCGCCTGCTCGCCGGCATCCCCGATGCGGTGGTGAACGGCGACCAGTCCGCGCGACTCCCGCACCTCACCAACGTCTCCTTCCCCTACGTGGAAGGCGAATCGCTCATCATGGGCATCAAGGAACTCGCGGTCTCGTCGGGCTCGGCCTGCACGTCTGCGAGCCTCGAGCCCAGCTACGTCCTCAAGGGCCTCGGCCTCGGCGACGAACTCGCGCACAGCTCGATCCGCTTCTCCCTCGGCCGGTTCACCACCGAGGAAGAGGTCGACCACGCGGCGGATCGCGTGGTGGCCGAGGTGAAGCGCCTGCGCGAGATGTCGCCCCTCTGGGAGATGGTCCAGGAGGGCGTCGACCTGTCGCGGGTCAAGTGGACCGTGCACTGAGCGCACCTGCGCCCCCATCGATCGAACACGCAAACCAACCAGCAACACCCGACCAACCATGGCATACAGCGACAAAGTCATCGACCACTACGAGAACCCCCGGAACGTCGGCACCCTCGACAAGGAGGACGCGACCGTCGGCACCGGGCTCGTCGGCGCGCCCGCGTGCGGCGACGTCATGCGACTCCAGATCAAGGTCGACGGCAACGGCAACATCGTCGACGCCAAGTTCAAGACCTATGGCTGCG
>JBEATZ010000487.1:0-3300 GCA_041161695.1 Planctomycetota bacterium
GGGTGGGGACAAGCCGCAGGGCGAATCCCGGAGGGTCCGGGGCCTCAGGACCAGGCGCTGCGGTGCTCTCCGCCGGTTGCCACGGCCCGGATCCAGTCCTCCAGGTCCTCGTCCCGCGCCAGCGTGGCGCTGTCCCCCAGCACGCACAGGTGGCGGCGCGCCCGCGTGAACGCCACGTTGATGCGGCGGCGGTCGGACAGGAACCCGACCTCGCCGCGCTCGTTGCTGCGCACGAGCGACACGACCAGGGCCTCCTTCTCGCGCCCCTGGAACCCGTCGACGGTGTGCACCTCGAGGTCCGGCAGGTGCGCGAGGCTGCGCCGCAGCAGGCCCACCTGCGCCTGGTACGGCGAGATCACGCCGATGGCCGAGGCCGGAACACCTGCGTCGAGCAACTGCTGCACGTGGCGCACGAGCCGTTCGGCCTCGCCCTCGTTGCTACGGGACCCGTCCTCGTCGCCTGCCGTCTCCTCGAAACCGCAGCCTGCGGAGTCGAGGAACAACAGCGGAGCCTCGACCGTGCCATCGGGTTGGACGCCCGGCAGGTCGACCAGCAGGTGGCTTGCCACCTGCGGGGCCGGCGTCAGCCTGCCCTCGTAGTGCCTCCTGGACGGCCAGTCCTGGATGGATGCGTGCATGCGGTACTGCACCTGCAGCATGCGGGTGGCCGCCGGACCGAACGGCCCGAGGGCGAGGCGCTCGAACAGCGTGCGCGCAAGGCCGCCGCGCAGCGCGCGTTCGCTCCGCACCGTCGGCGGCAGCTGCCAGTGGTCGCCGGCGAGGACGGCCTTGCGGCTGCGCAGCATGGGCATCCAGCATGCCGCCTCGAGCGCCTGCGCAGCCTCGTCCACGACGCAGAGGTCGAAGGTGCGGTCGCCGAGCGCGGGGTCCGCGGCGCCCGTGGTGGTCGCCAGCACCACCTGCGCGGCGGAGAGGATGCCGTGCACGATCGCGGACTCCAGCTGGCGCTGCTCGCGGCGCAGTTGGCGCAGGCCCGCGCGCAGCTCGGCGCGCTCGGCGCGGGTGCGCGCCCGCATCATGCGCCGCTGCTGGTCGTGCACCTCGCGCCGCAGGTCGCGGGCGATGCGTTGTTCGTCCGCGGCAGCGACCTGCTCGGAGAGCGCGAGCTCGCGCAGGCCGGGCGCCACGCGCGCAGGATGGCCGATGCGAACCACGCGCAACCCGCACGCGGCAAGGCGCTCGCCGAGGTTGTCGACGGCCACGTTGGAAGGCGCCGTCGCCAGCACGCGCTCGCCGCGCGCTGCTGCCTGGCGGATCAACTCGACCAGCGCGCGGGTCTTGCCGGTGCCGGGCGGTCCGTGCACGAGGGCAACGTCCTCGGCACGCATGCAGTGGGCGACGGCCTCCTGCTGCGAGAGGTCGAGTGCGTCGTCGAACCAGCCGGTGCGCGCGGCGGCCTCTGCCGGTCGGAACGAGGGATCGCGGTGGTGGAAGCACACGTCGCGCAGCCGCGCCTGCGCGGGCTCCAGTTTGCCGCGCAGCCGCTGCAGGCAGTCCTGCAGGCGCCGGAAGGTGACGTCGGGCACGAGCCGCTCGAGGCGCACGACATCGGGCACGTCGGCTTCCTCGTCGTCGAGCGCCACCGAGATGGCCTCGCGCTGCACCCTGGTGACCACGCCCTGGACCGGACCAACGCCCTCGCCGCCGCGGAGCCGCACCACGTCGCCGGGGCCGAAGCGATGGGACGGGAGCTCCGTGCCGCCACCGGGCCTGAGCACGGCGAGGACGCCGCCGCCGAAGCCCGGTTCCTGGTCCGCGAGCACCAGCCGGCGCAGCAGCACCCCGCGCGCCTCCAGTTGTGCATCGGGGGTGCCGTCGAAGGCGTCGCGTTCCGCCTGCAACTCGGCATCCCGCTCGGCTGCGAGCAGTTCGAGCTGGCGCGCCACGAAGGCATCGACGTCGATCGACATGGTGGATCATCCCTACGTGCAGGGACCGCGCGGGTCCAGCACGGTTCGGTCGCGCTGCCAGGTCGGCTGGTTGCGCGGACATGGGGCAAGCGCAGGCTTGAGCGGGAGGCCGGCATCCCGGACAACCCTGCCATGAGCGAGCAGCCCAGTGGCTTCCGTCCGTTGGTCGGTCCCGAGGAGCAGCAGCCGGAGCTCACGATGCGGGCACTGGTGCTGGGGGCGATCCTCGGCATCGTGTTCGGCGCGGCCTCGACCTACCTCGCCTTGCGCGTCGGGCTCACCGTCAGCGCCTCGGTGCCCATCGCCGTGATCGCCATCGCCGTCCTCAAGGCGCGCAACGGCAAGCGCGCGATCCTCGAGCACAACATCACGCAGACCACCGGGTCGGCAGGCGAGTCGGTGGCCGCCGCCGTGGTGTTCACGGTGCCGGCGCTCGTGTTGCTGGGCTATCCCCTGCAGGTTGGGCTCACGACCCTCATCGCGCTGACCGGCGGCGTGCTGGGCGTGCTCATGATGGTGCCGCTGCGCCGCTACCTGATCGTCAAGGAGCACGGCAGGCTGCGGTACCCGGAAGGTCGCGCGTGCGCCGAGATCCTGCGCGTGGGCGAACAGGGCGGCACCTCGGCGCGCAAGGTGTTCTTCGGGCTCGGCATCGGCGTGGCGTTCCAGTCGCTCAAGGCGGTGTTCGGCGCGGTCAAGCCGACCGTGGGCATCACGCTCGACAAGGTGTTCGGCGCCAAGGTCGGGTACTTCGGCAAGACGGCCATCGAGTGCGACTTCGACCCGGCGCTGCTGGGCGTTGGCTACATCATCGGCTACCGCACCTCGCTCATCATGGTTGCGGGATCGCTGCTCTCCACGCTGATCCTGATCCCGCTCATCTTCACCTTCGGCCAGGCCATCACCGGCACGTTCGGCACGGCCACCGTGCCCATCGCCGAGATGGATGCGTACGGCATCTGGAAGAACTACGTGCGCCACATCGGCGCCGGCGCCGTGGCCATGGGCGGCATCTTCGCGCTGTTGCGTGCACTGCCGGCGATCGTGTCCGCGCTCACCAGCTCCGCCCGCGGCTTGTTCGGAGGCGGCGCCGCGGGAGCCGCGCAGCGCACCGACCGCGACATGCCGCTGCCCGTGCTGGTGCTCGGTGCGCTCGGGCTCGTGCTCGCGGTCTGGCTCGTGCCGGTGTTCCAGGTCGACCTGCTGGGCGCCGTCATGGTGCTGGTGTTCGGCTTCCTGTTCGCGGTGGTGAGTTCGCGCCTCACCGGCGAGGTGGGCTCCACGTCCAACCCGCTCTCCGGCATGACGATTGCCGTGCTGATGGGCACCTGCGGCCTGCTGCTCGCCATCGGCAAGGGCGGCGCCGAGA
>JBEATZ010000495.1:0-3102 GCA_041161695.1 Planctomycetota bacterium
CGCCCTGGTCGTCGCCGTCGTCCCCGGATTCGCCGTGCCCCTCGGCCGACTCGCCCTCGGGCTCGGCAGCCATCGCGATCGGCTCGTCGTGGTCCTCGCCCGGGTGCTCCGCGTCGTGCGATCCCTCGCGGGAGTCGCCGTGGTGCTCGTCCTCGTGCACCTGCTGCACCTGGTCCTCGTGGGCAGGCTCGGCATCGGCAGCCTCTGCCGGGGCGCCCCCAGCCGCGGGCGCCGCAGCCCCTTCGTCACCCTCCTCGTCGTCGTCCGCGAGCGCGGCCTGGACCGACTCGGGGCCGTCGTCCGCGGACACGCGGGCGCGCCCCTCGATCACGTCCTCGAGGGTGAAATCAGGGCGACCGTAGGCCGGCAGCACGTCCGAGACGTGCAGGAAGCCGTTCATCCGGCCGCCGAAGCTGACGAAGGCCGCGCCGATGCTCGGCTCGATGTTGACGACCTTGCCCTTGTAGATGTTACCGAGATAGGCCTCCCGGCTTGCCAACTCGACGTGCAGTTCCTGCAGCACGCCGTCCTCCACCACCGCGATCCGGCTTTCCTCCGGATCCAGGGCGTTGATGAGCATCCTCTTCAAAGCGAACTCCTTTGCTGCGAGAGCCGGCGGCAGTGCCGCCGGTCGCCCGGCGCAAGTCAGGGTGGCCACCGTCGGCGCGCGGATGCGGGTGCATCGCGGTGCCGGGCGGTGCTGCGGCGCACGCACGGCGTGAGCCCTCCCCCCTGCTGGTCACTCGGGCAGACGAAATCGGGGACGATCCACGGCCCCTGCGTGCGGGACTCCCGGCCTCGCACGCGCGCAGAACGCGCGTGGCGCCGCGACGGATGGCGGCAGGCCTGGGGAGTCGGTGCATGCGGAAGACCATGGGGATTCCAAGGATTGGGGACGCCGCCCCTGCGGCGCCCTGCCGGATCGGGATCCGACCGGCAGGCGGACTCTACGGGCACGTGGCCCGGGTCTCAACGCTGCTCTGCAAGGCCCCGGAAAACGAACCAGCCACCCTGCCGGTCCGTGTGGCAGGGTGGCTGGCTCGCGACGAACCGGGCGACTCAGTCGCCCTGCTTGCCACCCTGGGTGCCGAAGATCTCGTCGCGCTGCTCCATCAGGCGCTGGCGCATCTCGAAGCGCTCACGCAGCACGCGCTGCATGGTGTCGTTCGTGTCCTGCGAGCTGCGGATCAGGCTCGGGGTGATCAGCACGATCAGGGTCGAGCGCACGTCGCTCGTGATCTTGTTCTTGAACAGGTAGCCGAGCACCGGGATGTCGCCCAGCAGGGGCAGCTTGAGCTCGGTGTCGGTCTGGGTGCGGTTCACGAGGCCGCCGAGGACCGCGGTCTGGCCGCTCTTCAGCAGCACCTTGGTCGCGATCGTGCTGGAACCGACGCGAGGCAGGGCAATCTGACCCTCCTGGCCACCGGCGCCGACGGTGAACACGTCGAAGCCGGGGGGCGCGAAGGCCGTGGAGCCGGTGCCCGTGAGCGCAGTGCGCTGCGGGATGACCTCCATGACCATCTTGTCCGTGCCGGGCACGACGTGCGGGGTGGCGAGGAGCTGGAAGCCCACGTTGACCGGGGAGTCGTCACCTTCCTCGAGCGACAGCAGCAGACCGCCGGCCTGACCCTGTTCGGTGCGGGCCTGCGCATAGCGCACGGCCTCACCCACGAAGATCGTGGCGGTCTGGTGGTCGAGGGCGGTGATCTGCGGAGCCTGCAGGATCTCGGACTGCGAGTCCTTCTTGAGCAGGCGCAGGGTGGCCTGAACCTGCGTGAAGTTGAGCGCGCCGAAGATCACGTCGGGCATCTGGGTCTCGCCGGTCGGGTTCAGCGTGCCGTCCGCGAAGGGACCGACGCCGTTGTCGTTGGCGATGATGTTGTCGTCCCAGCCGCCGGCGCCGAGGTCGAAGGGCAGGCGGTGCGGGATCTGGCCGAGGTTCATCGAGGCCGACCAGCCGTTGCCGCCCGGGTTCACGCCGACGTCGAGGATGTCCTCGTTGGTCGTCGTGACGAACTTCACGTCCAGGAAGATCTGGGCGGGCTCGACGTCGACCTGCGAGATGATGCGGCGCACCTCCTCCACGACGGGCTTGGTGTCCTTCACGACGAGCACGTTGAGCTCGGCGAAGTAGTTCAGGGTGCCGATCTCGGGCGTGACGATCTGCTTCAGGGCCTCGAGGATGGTGAACTCCATCTCGCCCTTCTGCTGCTGCTGCTTGTTCATCCGGTTGAAGACGTACTCGGACTCGAGGTACGGGACGTACGTCGAGTTCGGGCGCACGTAGCGCAGCGGGAACGTCTCCATCACGAGGTCCTGCTGGATGTTGGCGGCAGGCACCACGCGCAGCACGCCACGGTCCTCCTCGACGACGACGAAGCCGAGCGTCTTGACGGATGCATCGAGGGCGTCACGCCACGGGATGTTCTTGAGGCGCAGGGTCAGGTTTCCCTTCACCTCGGGCGAGACGATGATGTTCGCGCCGGAGATCTTGGCGATCGTGTCGATCACCTTCTGGATGTCGGTGTTCTCGAAGGCGAAGTAGACGCGCGGCGGCTTCTCCACCTTCAGCACGTCGCCCTCGGCCTCGGTGATGACACAGCCAGCCTGCTCGGCCACGAGGTCGAGCGCCTGGCGCCATGGCACGTCCTGCAGGTCGATCGTGACGTTGGCCTCGATGCCCGGGTCCATGATGATGTTGACGCTGGCCTTGCGACGGATGCTGCTCACCACGTCACGGAGGTCGCGGTCCTTCAGCTTCAGCGTCAGGCGGCTCGCGCGGTCACCCTCGGCATCGGTCTTGATGTCCTCGGTGCCGCCCTGAGTCGCAGGCTGCTGCGCAGCGGGCGGATTGACCGGAGGGGTTTGCTCCTGGGCGGACAGAACGCCTGCAGACGCGGCGAGCACCGCGGCGCAGAGCATCGTGTGGATACGGACCAACATCTTCGTTCCTTCGTGTGGATGGATCTGGTTTCGTCGCGCGAGACCGTCAGCGGTCCCGCTGGTTCGTCTCATCGGCCCGCATGCTGGCGGGCTTGAGGGCAAGTTGGGGAACCGCCGATGGATCCGCGACGATCGGATCAGGTTCCGTCGTGCGCGCGC